>CALHRB010000078.1 GCA_938038165.1 Candidatus Kapaibacterium sp.
AACCATAACCATAAACATAAACACCGACAGGTTCATCGGATTCAATTGTGTGCACTCCTTCTTCCACTCGAATGTTTGCATAAGAATAGCCTGATCCTGATATTGGCATAAACGCATCAGCAGGCACTGTCTGATTGTCAAGTTTTACTGTTTGAACAAAATTATCTTGTGATACAATTATAATATAATGCTCAAGATAAACTTTCTGATAAGTTACGTTATCAGTTGTAAGTTCATAAGCTTGAGTATTGATCACACGACAGGATTTCAAAAATTGTTCCTTTGGGGGTATAATCATCATAAATGGATCACTAAGCTTTAATTGAGGTGCATCAGCCGAAGTCTTTTTGAATTGAGCGACTAAAACAGGATTGGATGCATTGACTGAACCAGAATTTCTCAATTCTCCCTCGTAGAATTCACCTCTGTCAAGAGTGGTTATTAAACTACCATTAATGAATATTTGAGTGCTATCGTAAGCTGCCAAAATTCTGAATAGATCGCTGCCCTGAGGTGTTATTCCGGAAGGTTGGGCATAAGGAACAAGCAGGGCATTTTTGCCCCATACTTTTACGGGTGGTAACTGCTCTATTATACAATCTCTTGAAAAAGATTCACCAATAAGATTATATGGTATTTTCGCTCTTTGATGTCCCGAAAAAACTGCTATTGGATTTGAAGATATAATTTCCGTTCCCGTTAAATCATTATGTGGACTATTTTCGCGTATAAGCGATTGAACAAAAAATACTTCCCCCTTATTAAGAGTAATATTTATCGGGTTCATACGGGTCTTGTGGGTTGGGGATGATGGTATAATCTGAACATCGGTATTATCTTCGATTGCTACTATTCCAAATTGTGATGGTGTCCATGAAAAAGTTTGTAAAACATTACTTCCATCGCTATTATAAGCCATTACAAAATAATTTTTCCCGAGAACATCAGTAGGTAGGACAAGGAAAGCATCGCTTGTTGTTACTGCCTGATTCAAGGCATAAACGGTAATGTCATCATCGGATGTAATATGAAAAGATTGCTGGACAACATTCTGGCTTTGGTCATCAAAAACATCTTCGTTACCGCTATCGTTCTGACCAACTAACTCGAAATCATTAAAACTGACTTTGAAGGTATAAACAGTTGCAGGATTTGTTATTGTAAAATTATGAATATTAGTTTGATTCTTATTGTTTTTATATTCAATTTTTCCACGAGTTGGGGTTTCGGAAGTAATAAAAATATATAATGAATCTCCAAACCTTCTTGCTGGCTGGCTCGAAAATTTATTATTATGATAATTAGGTAAAAAAGTCAGCCAGAAATCTTTACCCTTACTGTCAAAATTTTCCTGACCTGTGGACTTGGCGGTTCCTAATAACATCAATATTATTAATATATAGATAATTCTTCTTAGTGCTTTGAATTTATTATTTTTCATTTTCATAATTGTAAATTATAACAAAAATCAAATTTATTAAAATTTAAATAAATTACTATTTGTTAAAAACTAAAAATACTATTTTGTTACAATTATTTTTTTTGAATAAAAATTATTTTTTTGATTTATCAAAAGAATGTAAGAACCTGATGGAATATCTTTAAGATCAATTTTTATTGAATTATCTATAAATTCAATCAATTCATTATTTGTGAGGTAATGAGTAAAACCAAGAACATCAACTAATCTTAAATCAATTTTTTCATTAAAACCTATCTTTGATTTTATTATGAGTCTGTTCTCAGCAGGATTGGGGCTAATAAAAAACAAATCATCAGTATCCTCAAATTTCTCTTCAACATCTGTAGTAAAAGGTTGATCAAGGCATAAATTCCAGCTCAGTACATCCTGATTCTGAAAAGCACAACCAGTTGCTCCGGTTATTCCAATCCAAGCAAGTGAACTATTATAAAGAGAGATGAGTTTCGATAGATCAAAATCTTTCAATACAATTGCAGGACTTTTAAAATATTTTGTTGAATCAAAATATACAATCAATGTTTTTTCTCTTGGATTATAACTTATTGAAATATAGTAGGTTTTTCCGTCAGAACTGATAACAGGAATATTGCTATTCATTGCTAAATTTATTTCTTTAAGATGTTTTGATGTATTATCATTTATTCCATTGCATTGCACTGCAATATGGTTACCGTTGGGGTCAAAAAGGTTCTCCAGTTGAGTTGAATCATTTGAAAAGGTATCAAATTCAATAGCAATGCTGTTTTTTATTCCGTCATAGCCAAGCCCACCTCCGGACCAGCCAATAGCATAAGGATTTGAATTCTGAATTACCAACGCAATACCATCGGCACCCTCCTCGGAATTATCATTGCAGTTGTTATTTGAACCTTCGCTAAACCTAAATGCAAAGTCTGTAGTAAATCCAAATTGAAGAGGTAGTTTCTGATTAAACCAAACAGCACCAGATTCATTTACCCTTTTTTTTGTCAATCTTATATAATTATCATTCTGGTGGGCAAAACCGCTGAAATTTAATTGTTTAATATTTTTGAAATCTTTATAATCAAATGCAAGATAAGGGCAATCGGATTTATTCCCGAACTTAACGATAAAACCATCAATCCCACCACCATAGGTTAATTGAAAGGAATTTTTCAATGGGAAATCGATACTCTCGGTAACGCCACAAATCACTAAATTTGAGTCTTGGTAGAAATCAATATCGAATGCGTGGTCAGACTTAGACCCCCCAAGATATGAAATTGTTGAGGCTGTTCCGTCAGGATTAAAGATGCCGAAAAAAGCATCCGCCATTCCCTGAGAACTTTTCTGAAAAGCGCCCGGAGTGGTTTTTAGGTCATTACTCAGAGTTTTTGCAGCTATCCCAATTTTGCCTGTGTTAGAGCAAGCAACATTACCAAATTGTGTGTAAATAGTCGCAATTTCTGATTCATAATTAGAACCGCCTATATATGTTACCCATTGAAATTGTCCATTAATATCAAATCTGGCAAGGAAACAGTCTGACCCTCCCCCGATTTTTGATTGATATACTTCAGGCGATGTTGGTAAATCCATGCTTGATGTGTAGCCGTGAATGTATAAATTATTTTCACGATCAATTGCGATATTGCTTCCATAATCATAACCAGAGCCACCGAAAAAAGTTGACCAAATCACTTTTTTATCTTTTGAAATTTTTGTCAGGACAGCATCAAAGTACTCTTTGAGAGTTTTCTGATAAGCATCGGAAGTTGTAAAATAGTTAGGGCTGCTTGAATAACCTGATAAAATGATATTATCTTCAGAATCAACAGCAAGGCTTTCATAAAAGTCGTCATATTTACCACCGAAATATGTTGAATATAGCTGTTTACCGTCATTAGACATTTGAATTATTACACCATCGTATTCACCATCAAGATTTGATTTTATAGCGTCCGGAGTGCAAGGAAAGACTCTACTATTAGTCCTCGAAGCCAACCAGAGGTTATTTTTCGAGTCGAAAGCCAGTGAGGAAAAAGTGTCATAATTAGATCCACCATAATATGTTGCATAGATCCTTTTCCCTTTGTCATCCAGTTTGATTATCGCTCCGTCGGCAGTTCCCCCTTTGTAAGTTTTTTGAAAAGCATCATCAGTAACCGGGAAAAGATTGTCCCTGCATTCCCCCACAATCCAGTAATTATTATCTTTATCTGCCTTAATTGAATAGCCAAATTCCAATCCATAGGAACCATAAAATGTGCTCCAAATTATTTCACCACTGTTTGAAAATTTCATGATTAGTATATCAACAGGCTCTGACCACTGTTCTTTCCAAACTCCGGATGTAGTAGGGAAATTATAGCTATATGTAAAACCAGTAGCCATTATATTCCCGAAATTATCAAATTGTGCAGATATAATCTTATCTTCCCTTAACCCACCCGCATAAGTTGACCAATCTAACGGAGCAAGCTCCAAAGCGTATTCTTTTTGGGTAGATTTTTCTGA
>CALHRB010000079.1 GCA_938038165.1 Candidatus Kapaibacterium sp.
ATGGCAGAATTCTAAATTTTCCCTCAGTTTTTGAATTAGACAGGGGCATTTCCTTTCCGATTACCTTAAAAAGTTCAGAAGAATTAGCTATGAAAGTTTTTTTTACACCAACAGTATTAAATTCATTTGCTGATAGTCTTCTGATAGAGATTGAACATCCATGCAAGTTTGAAAAAGTCATTTATCTCAGGGGAACAAGCGTTACAAATACATTTGTTTTTATTCCAGATACAATTGCGGACGTTGGAACTTCAAACTTCAAAATACCGATTTATTCAAGGAAGCTTTATGATTTCAATTTACCCCCCAACTTACCTTTTGAATTGACACTTAGCTTTGAGGAAAGTTATTTTGCATTAGTTGACAATAATCCTTTTATAGTTTCAAGCGATTTGTTCGGCAAAATAAGAAGATTGAAAATTGAAGGAGTGGCAAAGGATTTATCTTTGAATAATATGATTATAGCTGAATTGGAAGGACTTGTTTGTTTAGGCGACGGACTAAAAACACCCATCATAATTGAGGAATTCAAATGGAAGAACCAACTTTTGTCAACACATAAACAAAACGGTAGTTTAGAAATCCGAGGCATTTGCCAACCTGACATAGCAAGAGTTAAGCAATTCCTTAAAACTCAGCTGACAGTTGTGAGCGGTTATTTTAACAGTGAGATCATCTCAAAAATTAAATCTGAGATTAGCGGAAATTATTATTTATCAATTTTCAATATAAATGGAATTGAAGTCGAAAAAATCAATTGGTACAAAAGTGATGAAGTTATCGAGGATAAAAAAATCAATCTGAATTTCAATGGTTTAGGAGCAGGAACATATTTAATTAGATTGATTTCACCCGATGGTTTACAGGTGAAAATGATTAGTGTTCTCAAATGATTTGATTTAACTAGCTGTTTTAGCTGAAGAGATGAAAAAAATTTTGATATGTATATTATTCATTCAATTTTCAGTTTATTCATTTGCTGAATTGAAAAATAATGTAGTATCAAGAAGTGCCTGTGGTTTAAAAGTAATACACAAAAGCATAGAAGTAACTTATCGCCATTCCAATTTTTCCGGTAACACTATGCCGGTAGAATTTGAAATAAGTGAGTTTCCGGATTCTTGTTTCATAGTTGACAATGTTTATCTATGGTGGACTGTGTCTTACAAAGTAAAAAATCCCGAACCTGATGTCAAAGTGATTGTTGGGAATGAAATTAAAGATTTCAAAGCAAAGATTGTTGGAGAAGCAGGACCTAAATGCTGGGTTGAAATGGGAACAATCGGTTACAGGGCTGAGATAACGGATGCTGTTACCGGCAATGGACTCTATCAAATATCTGTTGAAACATCTCAATATGAAACGGATGGTCTAACGCTTTTAATTATTTACAGAGACTTGAACTCCAGGCAAGAAGGTCATATTTTTATTCGTGATGGTTTGATTACAAAGGGTGATGGCACTCATTTTACTGATACAACCCAAATTTTAGATGGTTTCAACGCCTGTGATAACTCAGATTCTGCCTGGGGATTGGTCATTATTTCGGATATTCAAGGGGCTGACCCTTTTTATAATATGATAGTAAACGGAGAAATTCACGAATATAAGCCAAAATTTTGGAATTCAGAATTGATACCGATTAATATAAAGAAAAACCAAACTTCATCATTATTTGGCGTAAGTGCTTTTGGTGATTGCTATTCCTGGGCGGTTATGGGGCTTTATTTCCAGACCACCACCTGTACCGATTGTTTTTATGATAAACATACATTTTCAAATACTAATGATACCCTTGTATGCGAAGATGATGAAGTTGATTTACAGGGGTTTGGTGCCGATAAGTATGAATGGATTGACGAGACTGGCAAAGTCATTGGCAAAGGTCGAACTTTTAGATATAAGGCTAAGAAAAACAGCAAGATTATAGTTCGAGGTTATTATAACTCTTGTGGTTATGATGAAGATAGCTTAACTATAAGGGTTATAAAAAAGCCGGAAATCTTTGTCGAATCCAATCCTCAGGAAAAAGCTTGTGTTATGACTCCTAATATTTTCAAAGTTAAAATTAAAAACATAGGAATTCAAAGCGAAAAAATTTTGGGTATATTACTTAAAACTGGAACTGACTTCACAATAAAAAATATGATTGCTTGCCCTTTTATTCTTAAATCAGATAATAGTATAGATATTGAAATTGAATTAAAACCAACCGTTCTTGGTATTTTAAAAGATACAATAAACGTCCTGATTGAAAATCCATGCCAGGTGAAATACCCGATACCTTTGGAAGGGGAAGGATTGATTAATAATTCATTTGTTTCATTGCCTGATACTTCTGCAATAATTGGAACAACAAACTTCCAAATACCACTCAAAGGGAGACTGATTTGTAAAGTATATGATTCTGTGTTCATTAATTTCAGTGGTATAATATCATTTGATGATTCTGCTTATGAGTTAGATATAAACAATAGCATAAACGTGATTCAAAGCTATGTCTCAAAAGGGAACAGGAAATTAAAAGTAAGCGGTAGAATATTCAATGTGATTGATTCAATTAATACTATTGCAATATTAAACGGCAAAGTCCTTTTTGGCAAGCAGCATACAACTCCTTTCATCATTGAGGAATTCAAATGGGAAGATAAGTCAATCGAAGTTGTAAAAGATGATGGCAGTTTAACTGTTGATGCATGTGTTTTTGAACTTGGACAGATTGAATTGTTAAAAAACCTTGATTTTAATATAGTACAAAATTATTCATCGAATGAAATAATGATAGAAATAATAAATTTAAACAAGAACTCTTTTTTTTCATCCTCAGATTTTCTAATTGTTTTTAATAATTTAGGAGAACAAATAATTCAAACGGATTTTAGTCCAGCCAAAACATTATCAGGTAAATCGGAAATCATCTTAGAATTTTCAAAACAGCATTCCGAAGGGCTATATTTTATATTATTAAAAATAGATCATTCCTTAATCAGCAAGAAATTTTTGTATTTAAGGTAATTTATTCGAAAAGACTGATGGAGTTTGTTTTTACTGATGAAATCTTTAAAGCCTTTTCAGCATTAGAGAGTAAAGTTTCAATATTATCTTTGGATTCAGCCTGAGCAATTCCGATACTGATGGTAACGTTGAATTTCTTTGAGTCATGCTCAATGAAGGTTCTCGCAACATCTTTCCGAAGTTTTTCAGCCCATTTGTTAGCTTCGAGTAGATTTAGACCGGGAAGGAGAATGCCGTAATTGCCTCCTCTTGACTTTCCAAGTATATAATAGGGTTTCAGACTCCCTTTGGTGATTTTCATTACATGTTGAAAAATTTGCTCGTTTCTTTCCTGATAAGAAGATGGATCGAAAGAAGAATATTTATCAATTTTAAACAAACACAAAGTCAGATTGGTTTTCATATCTTTTGATTTGGCAATTTCCTCAACAATTCGCTGATTGAAGGCATTTGTATTCATTATTCCGGTAGTGTTATCAAACAAAGCACTTGATTGAAGGACTTCCATCATCATAACGTGTTCGATGCTAACACCTGCATTTTCTGCCATTGTTTCGAGCACACTAATGTCATAAGCAGTAATACCATTTCGTTCAAACCCTTCGATGAACAAGGCTCCATATATATCAGTGATTGATTTAAGAGGGACGCCGGCAAAAAAACCGCCTATAAGTTTGCCTTCTTCGGGATGTGTGCGGATTACACTTTCAGAAAGGTTCGACTCATTAACTGTTTTGCCTGTTAAAACCACTTTACCAACAAGAGAATTCTTCAAATCAATAACAGTCCCAATTTTCAATTCTTTACCTTCAACTTTAGTCTTGTATCCTTTTATGCACCAGTTATTGACTTTCTCATCATATATAACTACACCAATTGTTGTAAAATCGAAAATCTTGGTAGCAGATTCAATTATTGAATCAGTCAAGCTTTGCATAGATGGAGCCTTGAGAGAAGTGTAATGTCTGAAAAGGCTTATTGCTCCAAGGGCTTTCGAAGCCTGCATTAATTCATATTTTTCGGTATAACTTTCGACCAAAGCACTGATTAATTTGGTGAAATGTCCCATAAAACCAACTGTGAAAGCATCATAAGCCTCGATTATTGTTGAATCGGCACATAAGATACCAATAACAGCATTTTTATAAAATACAGGAACACCAATAAAGGAATTGACTGGCACAGTCCTTGAATAATATGGAATCAAATCGGTTACAGCTGAAGTATTTATTTCGGTTAGTATTTCAGGTTTTACGTTGAGGACAATCTGGCTGATAACATCATTTTTTAATGGAATTTTTTTTCGGGTTGTTAGTGCGTCAGGTATTTCGGAATCAATAGATTCGAGAATTAATTGCTGCTTTTCGTGATTAACAAGGAAAAAAGCGGCTGTTCTTGTATTTGTAACAGAGCGAACAACTTTGAGAACTCTCAGCAGGAAAAACTCAAACTCTTTTTTGGGTTCGTAACCTGCTATTCTCTCGTTATCTACTAAAGCTGACAAAGTAACATCGACGTTTATCTGCTTGAAGTTTTGTGTAACAGTTTTATTTCCATTAAACTGGTCTTGTGGTTTTGAAGTATCTTCCCGTATTTCTTTTTTAGTGTTATTTCCTGATGCTGGTTCACCTTTGAGTTCATACTCTTTGGGTGGTTCAATTTTTTGTTCATTTGGTTTTATATTTTCTTCAATTTTATTTTCAGAATGTTTGCTTAAATCAATATCCAGCGGAGAAAGTCCGGGAACGATTTCAGAATCCGCAGTTTTTACATTCGGGGTTTCAATTGCAGGTTCTTTTTTTTGCGATTTTGATTTTATTCTAATTTCCGAGACCTCATCACCAAAAACAATATCTTCAATGATATCAGACTTTACAGGGGTTTTAACTAATATAAGAGGCTGAGTAGGTGCTTGTGTCTTCTTATCTTCTTCTTTTTTCTTTATTTTAAATCCTTCCTCAGCACGCTCAAATTCCTTTTGGTTCATTTCACCAGATTTAACCGGGTCGTCGTTGGCAAATGTTGATTCAAAATTTTCGAAAACCTGCCTGACAGAGTCTTTATCCCTGATCTCTGAAACAGTAAATGAAGGAGGTTTAGAACCAGGGGTGTAAATTGATCCAACATAATCTTTAAGTCTTTGTGAAATCATCAAAAATAATGCAACCGCCCCGAGAATTGATACTGAAACACCAATTAATCTTATTGCAAGCTCAGGCAGAAAAATTGCAATAAGTAATCCAACAATGATTATTACAATAGTAAGTCCATCGCCCGGAACAAGAATTTTACGAATATTTATTTTTCGTTTAATCATAAGGATATTAATAAAAGAAAAAACATTTCTCCCCCCGAAGAAAAGTCAAAATGCAAATACTTAATTTTTTTTCAAATTTCAAAAAAAAATCTTATGAAATTTGCATTTTTTTATTGATTAACTAAAATTCATGAGAGAATATAAAATTTTATTCGGCTGAAATTTTTAACGAGGCAAAAAAAGTTCGTCCCCAGGCTATTGGTAATACGGTTGAACCAGAACTGTGGAAACCCTCGATTGATGGTGCTGATTGAGTAATATTAATAACATTGAGCAAATTTTTTCCTCCAATCAAAAGGTTAAAATTGAAATTATGATATAATTCCAATTTAAAATTATAAGACAGAGTGAAATCCAATGTATGATAATCATCGATGTAATATTTGAGTGGTTTTCTGTCAGAACTGAGGGTGAAACCCGGTTGCCTGCCAGTGTATTTATAAAATAATGATAATTTAATGTTAAAGAGAGCCCAATCATAAATCAGATTTGTTTTGAATTCAGGTGAGAAACTGAAACTTTCGTCAGGCGTGAGAAAATTTTCAGGTTTATTATATCTTCCTACATATGAAAAACCTGAATTAAAAGTAACACTTGGACTAAAAAAGCTAAAGTTAAAGTCTCCACCAAGTGTTTTATATTGTCCTATATTCGTATAGGAAAATTCATCTTTTTTGATTGCAGCCAACGTGATTAAATCATCAATGTTATTGAAAAAAATCCTCGGCTCGAATTTCATCAGAAACTCGTCTGAGTGAATTTGGTAAGAGAAAACTCCATTAATGCTATGAGATTTTTCCGCTTTGAGATCTGACCTTCCCTGAATATTATGGTTTATATCAACAAAGTTGAAAAACAATTCTTTTAAGCTTGGTGATCTGAAACCACGGGCATAAGAAAGGCGAAGAATAAAATCATCGTTAATGTTCCATTTGATATTCAAGGAGGGGACAATAGGAGCATCGTATCTTGAGTTGTAAACAATCCTCAAAGCAGGTTGTAAAATTAAGTAATTCATAAATTTATATTGAAAACTCAGGAATGCGGCATAATCTCCAATATCCTGTGTCAGGTTTTCAATTCTTTTTCCTCCTGCATCTTCAAGATTAATATCGAAACCAACCTGATAACTTAATTCCTTGATGGCAGCGTCGCGGCTGAATGTTCCTCTCAGTAATATTGAATTGAATGCGGAAGTGTCCTGTGCATTAGAATCAGAAGTTAGGACTTCTTCCAAGGTAATAAGGTTTTTAAAGAATGTATTCTTTTTTCTTTTGAAGTTTGAATAGCTTGCAATAAAATCAATATACTTGTTCTCCCCAATTTTCCCTTTGATGAAGAAAGAATTACCTAATCTGTTAGTAAAGTATTTATCATCAAATGCAGATTCTCGGTAAGGCAATCTTGGTTCTCCCCGGTTTAGTATGAATTCGTAAAAGAAATTTCCAGAATATTTAAATTCGATATCTCCAAAATTTTTAGCGATTGAGAAATTAGCAAAATATTGCTCTTTGGGCTTCCATTCTTTAAACCGTATTTTATTAGAGTTAGAAAAACCAGCAAAAAAATACCTCCCACCATTTAAATGAAACCTATAATCACTTATATTCAGCGTTAGATCGGCATCAAAATTTGCAACGCCCACCGATTCGTAGTATGAATTAACAGATGTGCCGAATTGATTTTTTATATCTTTCGAAATAATATTAATAACTCCTCCAAGAGCATCAGTGCCATAAATTGCCGACATTGGACCCTCGATTATTTCAATTCTTTCGGCATTGTTCAAGTTTAACTGATTTAAGTCAATATTTCCGTTTAAACGCCCGATCACAGGAACGCCGTCAATCATAATCTTGACGTTCTGCCCCGAAATACCGTCAAGACTGATATTGCTCCCGAGTATGTTATCCACTCCTATTCTAATATTCATCTCTGTAGCGAGCACATCCCTTAGATTTACAGCTGCTTGACTTGATATTCTATCTTTATTCAGCACGTTTACAGGAAAGACAGATTGTTGTGTTGTCGTTGGAATAAATTGACCAGTTGTAACGACTTCATTGAGCATTATCGAGATTGGTTCCATATAATATGTTATATCTTTTGTTTTGGTTTCAATTGTGTCCTCAATTGATTGATAGCCAATAAAAGTAATTTTAACAATAGATTTTTTTTGGAAAGGATTTTTTACATATCCAAATTTGTTGGTTTTTAATATTATCGTAGAGTCATTACAACTGTTTTCGAAGCAGTTGATCGTAACAGTTGCGTTATGAAGTGGAATTTTGTTTGCATTGTCGAGTACATAAATATTATAGGAATAAGCAGAATAACAGATTATTAAGATTATAGGTATAATTACTAAATATTTAGCAAAATTTATCATTTTATTAACTATAAAAGCACATTAAACAAAAGCAGGAGATGATTCAAACCTCCTGCTTTGATTAAACTTTGTTTTTTTTGTTTTTAATTTACGATTAATTTTTGGTTGAATACTTTATCTCCGGCGGTGAATCTAATTATGTAAATGCCTCTGTTCAAATTTAAGTCGTTAATGGAAAATATTTCGTTGTTATTGCCTGCTTTGAAAAAGTTAGAATATACTTTTGAACCATTTAAGTTAAAAATAACAAATTCAAATTCTTGCAGATGATTAAGATTAGAAACAAAAATATTTAGTTTCTCTCCGGCAATTAATATATTTGGAAATATTGCAAAATATGAATTGTTATCGGAATTGTTATCTATGACTGATAATGGTAACCTTTCAGTCATAAAATAAATGTTACCTTTTGAGCTTACAAAATCTGTAAACCAGAGCTTATAAAGGTATCCATCTTCTTCAGAGATGACAAAATAAGTAATGGTATCAGGAACAATCCATTGGAAATTATTCTGGTTAAAGCTCTTCCAATTATAACCTATTGAATTTATTGAATTTGCAAACTGATTCAAAGGCGGCTGAACAGCATCAGTATTCTTTAAACCGGTGACAACAGCTACCTTAACATTAGAGTTAATTCTTGCACCAGTAACTGGGTAATTTTCAAAGACTACATTTCCCATTTTTGCAACATCTGTGTATTTTCCAAAAACAATGTCCCAGTCAGTTGATTTTGGTTCTAAATCGAGAATTTCATTTGTTTCTAATGAATAATAAACAAACAATTTTCCTTCATAATTTTTTGAATTAATTTCCAGAGTTTTTGGGTCTGAGCCGTCGAGATCAGCATATTTTATTGTATAAATCCAGTTGCTCCATTTTGCAATAAAAATTTTCTTGTAATGACCATTAGGTAGTGAAATAATAAACAAGGACTTTCCACTGAGTTGATGAATAGCTTGATTATATTGTCCCCAGCCGAAATCACCACCTTGAGCAAAACCGTTTTTGCCCATATTAAATGCCCCAATAGCCCATGTTTTTGGGGAATTATAGTACTGCTTGAACTTGATGCCTTCTAAATCGTCAGACAAGCCGTTTGTATCAAGAGTGCCGGGTTCATCGAAGCTTGTTGCATCGCTACCGACAACATACCAGAGCTTAACATTTGCTGCATCGTTAATTCTGATTGAAGCATCGAGTGCAGTTGAAAAAGCTATCTGCCACTTTGATACATCAGCGGAAACAACTGTTTTAGCTCCAAGCTTATACCAGCTGAGTAAACTATAACCTACACCAATAGAAACGGAATCAGTTGTTGCATAAATCTTAATAAATCCGGTGTTAACTAAAACTATTATCAAAAAAATCTTAAATAATACTTTGTAATTTTGAATCATCTTTTATTATCTCCAATAAAAAATAAAAAATTAAATAACGGTTAATAAAGCAATAAATTGCTTTGTTTACTTAGATTCGAAGTGTTTAGTACAATGTTATTAAATCGGCAATTTTTTGTTAAGGCTGAATAAATCTATATTTCCAAAGGAAAATATACTAAAGTTTTCAAGTAATACCCCGATAATACCACCTGACACGGATGTTAATAAGTAGAAATACGGACATTCTACTGTAATTACTAATTATTTGATATGAGCGACATCCGTAAATTAGACGAAAGCGATATTAAAACAACCCTCGAAAGTTGTTCACTCGAGTCATTCCCAGTATTTATCAATCAATTCAAAGATATCGAAAATAAGATTTCAGCTACTGAAATACCCATTTTAAATTATAAATTACTATTCACAACATTGAGGTACAATATGAAAAACGCATTTTGGTTACGAATTCTGTTTGTTCTTTTTTTCTCATTCATCGCACAAAATTCTTTTGGAGCAGAAATTGATTATTACGTCTCAACCAGTGGCAGCAATTCCAATAATGGAAGAAGTGAAACAACGCCTTATCGAACTATAACTTATGCTATATCCAAATGTACAACCGCAACAGATGATTATATAATCCACTTGATGCCAAACAGCCAATGGGGGGCTTTCAGAGAGAATATTCGTATCAGAAAAACAAGCTCAATAAAATTTAACTCCCTGACATTAACAGGTCCTGACATTGAATTTGGAAGTGATGGCTTACTCGAACTTGAAACAGCAAGAATAGGTGGTGTTGAAACCAGCACCAACTATGGTAACCCCGTCATTAGCGTTGAGGCAAGTAATGTAGTAATAAAAAATTTAAGGATTTTTCATCCTTCACGGATAAATACAACATCAGCCAGAAGCAATCTTATCAATATTGCAGCCGGCTGCAGCGACATTCATATTTATCGTTGTTTTGTTGGTCCTCAAGCAAGGGAAAATGCTATTTATAACAGTCAAGGCTATAAAATCAACGGAATGAATGTTGTTTGGGAGTTTGATGTAGATGATTCCGATGATACGCCTGATTTCTATCCGGGAGGTCGCCACGGAATTTTTATAGACGGAACAAATAGAAGTACAAATGAAATTACCATCGAGGAATGTGTAATTTATTATATCACTGGTGAGGGTGAAGGCATTATGATGTATGCACCTTTAACAGGAACTTACACAGAAAGTTCCATAAGCAATGTGTACATATTGAATAATATAATTATGATGAACCGTAGAAGCGGTATTATTGCAGCTGGTCAGATTAGTAATACTGTTTTGGAAGGAAATACCATATACCACAATGGATGGTATCCGATAGAATTTGATGTAGCTAATTCCAGTTCAAAGCCCGCTTCAGAGTATGGAAACGGAATAGTTCTTATGAAATGTTTTGACCAAAGTGATAATTCCACAAGACAATCAATTGACTTAACAGGAAATTCTGTATTTGATAATTACAATACAGGTATTTATGTTTTTGGGGGTACGAGCAACCTGAACATAAGCTACAACACCGATCTATGGGGTAATAAGGATGGTCTCGTTTTTAACGGAGATCCTTCAGATCCTACTCATCCTTATGATCATGAAGCTGGCAATGAAGATTATGATTTTTCTAATATTAATATAAGCGACCTTCTGATTCATTCCAATCAAAGGTTTGGAATATATTATAATGCTCCGGACAATACTAACCCAGTTGTCGCTGAATATACTTATTTTGAAGAACCATCAGATTATTATGGCTGGGGTGGTCCTGATGAATCATTAGGACCAAAAATGGCATGGGGAACTTTTGATAAAGATGCCGATACATATTATGAGCAAGATGCTGAAAGAGATGGCGGAAGAGATTATGTGAATGAAAATTCCTGGTATTATGATCCTTCTGACACAAATAATTACATGACACTTCCAAGCATTGTTTATGGTCCTGTTGATGCAAATCCATACAGAAAATCATTGCTAAACCAGCAATCAAAGAATTTTGAAGTTAATAGAGAACAAACTGATTCATATTTTGATAACTTAATAAATGTTTCAAATACTACTCCTGCTGGAAATGATGAAGAAATTATCTATGTTTATCCTTCGAGCACTCCTTACACCAACAATAGTATTAACTTTCTGAAGCCTACGAAAATAATTGGTATAGAAGATGAAGATGGTAACAAACCTATATTTAGATATAGTACTGAAAACAATACATACATACCTGCTCTTGTTTCAACAAGCAAATCAAATATAACTATTGAGAACATTAAACTGGTGTGTAGAGATCAAAATGGGGATTTGTTGGGTAAAATTGCAAACTCAAATGCAACCGGAAATATAACACTTAAAAATGTTGATTATTACAAAGAAAATACTTCAATGAATAATTATTCATGGACACAGTTGAGTGATTATTTTGAAGATAACTCTGATCATAATGACGGTCGGGGATTATTTGTCAAAGCAGATCTTATGCCTGATGATACAACTGGTTGTGTCTTATGGTTAAAGGGAAACAGTATTTCAGATAAAAACGATGGGGATTTGGTTGGTCAATGGAATGATAACTCAAGCTTTGAAAATAACGCAATACAAAATTCAAATAGTAACAAGCCGCAATATACAAGCGATGTAACCAATTATCAGCCTGGAATATATTCAAATTCTGGAACAAGGTATTTATCAATCGATCCTGTTCAGAATTCTCTTGAAACAAATGGTTCAAAATCTGTTTTTATGGTTTTTAAAACTCCCGCTTCCTTCCCAAGTGTCAATCAATTCATTTTTGAGGTTGGGAACCTTAGCTGTGGATATAGTATCGGAATCATGATGGTAAATGGCAGTCCAAAACTTAACTTCACTTTATGGAGAGAAAATAATTCTTCAACCTGTTATTTGGAATGGCCTACAACATTGGAGACTAACACAGTTTATTTCGCAAGAATGTTTTACAATTCCGACAGTTCTAGGTTTCGAGCTTATGTTAATGGCGATCAAATAGATACTGGAAAAATTTTCAATGGATTTGTTTTCAATAGCTCAACAGACTACGGCAATACTACAATTGGAGCAGGTAATAATGCAAGAATGAAGGGGTTTAGCCGTTCTGGTTTAAGTAATCCATTTATCGGGGAGATAGCTGAAATACTTGTCTATAATAATTATACTCAAGATCAATGGAGTTCAACGGTCAGCTATTTCACTGATAAGTACGGATTTAATCAGAATTGGCCCCGAACCTCACAATTTGACGGTGAACCTAATAATGACTTTGAGCTATACACTGGAAGCGAAGAAAGCATTTCGATATATCCTAATCCTTTTGTCTTTGAAACTAACATTACTGTTGCTATTCCTGAAACGCAAAATGTTAAAATTGAAATTTCCGATGCTCTTGGCAGATTAATTTCTTCTTTACACGATGGTCCAATGAATGCTGGGAAATACTATGAATTTAAATTCGATGGTAGCAACCTTGTGTCTGGAATCTATTTCGTCAAAATTAGTGGGCTTGATTTTGTCCGAACCGAAAAAATAATACTCAGTAAATAAAAAAAAT
>CALHRB010000080.1 GCA_938038165.1 Candidatus Kapaibacterium sp.
GCTCAAACAGAGGTCGAACATTCATCGAACAAAATTGAACAGAAGTCGAACAGTGTTCAAACAGAAAACGAACAGACTGTGAACAGAAACGAACAGATGTTCAACACACGTTCAACAGATGTCGAACAGAATGCGAACATAGCTGAACACACTACGAACAAAAACGAACAAATTAAATTAAAGGAAAGAAAAAGAAATATATATTCTCCCTCAAAATCTGTCCCGATTTTTCGTGATGAGGAAGGATTAAATCATTCTGACACCGAAGAAAAATTTATTCATTTTCAAGGAGGTGATATGCCTGACAACTACGCAAAGCTATTTCAGGAACTTCTGGGGTGGCTTGGAACGACATTCAACGAGGAGATAGCAAATCAAACTGCTGCCGAGCTCGAAAAGATGAAGTCGAAGTATCTGGATATGAAACAGGAGAGTGACAACTCGAAGCAGGGAACTGAAGCAAATGATTCTGATATTGGCGTTGAAGTTAATCAGTCGAAGGAATTTCAGGAATTGCAAAGAAAGCTCGAACAGCTCGAAAGCGATAACCGTGAAATGAAGTTCAACGAATACTTCAAATCTCAACTGGGACGTTTAGTACCTGCGCAGAAGCAAATCGTAAGGCTTGCCTTTGACGCTGTCAAAAGCAATGCAGAAGGCTTTCAATTTTCTGAAAACGGTAAGCAGGTTAAGGTAAGCGGTGAGGAGCTAATCAAGAAGCTGATTGAATCCTTTCCGATGCAGGTAGAGTTCAGCGAAATAGCCAGGAAGGATGCCTATTCCGATGGCTCAGACCTCGAGGAGCAAAACAAGTTCATTGACGATTACAACAAAGGACGGTAAGGAGGAAATATGGGAATAAATCTTGGAATATCGAATTTAACGGACATCAATCCATACAACGACATTTTGGCAGGCTTACATCCTACGATGGAAGTAACTGACATCGTGATTGCTTCAGGGCAAAACCTGAAAAGAGGCGCTTGTCTTGGCAAGAAAACCAAGGGTGACTTTGATACGGTAGCTGCCGGAGCAGATGCAGGGAACACTGGTAACGGTGTTCTGACTCTCGAAGCGACACCGACAGCCAATGGTGTGAAAGAAGGAATTTACAAGGTTGTGTTCATCGGTGCAGGAACTGATGCCGGAAATTTTCAGGTAGAAGATCCTGATGGCATAATCATTGGAAGCGGAAATGTCGGAACGTTGTTCAACGGTGTTGTTAAGTTTACAATAGCCGATGGAACAACTGATTTTGTGGAAGGTGATATATTCAATATCACTGTCGCATTCACTCCCGGAAGCGGAAAATATTATCTCTGGGATACAACTGCTTCCGACGGCACTGAAGTTCTTGCAGGAATATTAGGCTGTGATGTAGATGCGACAGAAGTCGACGGAAAGGGATTTATATATGTTCACGGCGAGTTTATGAAAGACGGATTGACAGCCGCACAAGCGATTAATACAGGCGTTTACAATGATGGTGCAATAGTAATCAAGGAGGTAAGAGCATGAGTGCATTAATAGATATGTTTGAATCGAGAAGCCTGACGAATGCTATTAACAGGACAAAAGTTATAGAGCCATTCGTTCTGAATACATTTTTCAAGAATACTCAGTATCATGCGGCAGACAAGATTGATATTGAAATCATCACAGGCTCGGATAAGCTGGCACAATTCGTAAACCAATACGAAGGTGCCTTGCCGATTAAGAAGCTGTCAAAGGTGGTAAAGACTTTATCCCTTCCAAGAACATTTGAGAAGAAAATCTTTACAGCATTGGAACTTGCAAACTACAAGTCTTTAGGCAATATCTACGTAACAAGCCCTGAGGATAGAACAAGGCTTGCAAACCAGATGATTATTCAAGAACTCGAGGAACTGAAAAACCGAATCATAAGACGAAGGGAGCAAATGGCTTGTGAGGCAATTTCAACTGGAAAAGTTATTGTAACTCAGGATAACGTTGACTTCTCGGTGGATTTTGAGTTTCAGAATAATATTCACTTAATAACTCTTGCATCGAATGTCAAGTGGAGCGAAACTACATCGAAGCCTTTGACTAACCTTAGAAACTGGAAAAGGGATATTATGAAGCGTTGCGGTATCAATGCAGATATACTGATTCTCGGAAGCGAATCCGCTGATGCTTTCCTTGCAAATGATTCTGTAAAGAAAGAACTCGACACAAATAATAACAGGGTTGGCGTTCTTGATTTAACTCAATCAGCAACTCGTTCGGGAATGTTTATCGGCAGGATTATGGGAGTTGATATTTACGAATATAACCAGCAATACACAAAGCAGGACGAAACAACGGTTGATATGATTAATGCAAAGAAAGCAATCTTGGCTGCAAGTCAGTCTCCCGGCTTTAGAGTTCATTTCGGTCCCATATACAGAATTGAAAACGGCAATCTTAAAATCTATCAGAACGAGCTTTTGGTAGAAACAAATACCAATGAAGATAAGACTGCTTTAGATTGGAAAGTAGAGCAAAAGAGTTTGCCTACAATTCATGAACCTAATGCGATTATTTCAGCGTTAGTAGTGTAGAGTTGATAGTGGAGAGTGGAAAGTGAAATGCGAAAAAAAGAAAAAATTACTGTCAATTATCAACTATCAACTGTCAACTAAATATGTATTGCAGCATACAGGACATAAAGGATGACTTGACAGAAAAGGTTGTTGCTCAATTAAGCAATGATGAGAATCCTAACGAGGTAAACGAGGAAATAGTAAGCAAATACATTTCCGAATCTACTCAACTCATTGATGGATTCTTAAGGTCAAGATATAATCTGCCTTTGGATAAGGAACACGCAATACTAAAGAAGGCTTGCATTGATATAGTCAAATACGAGCTTTACAAAAGAAGAGGAAAGGTGTTTGAGAGTATTCAAAATTTGTATGTAGACAGTATTTCAACTTTGGAGAAGATTCAGAAGGGAATGATTACACTCGATGAAGGAAATTTTGAAACAAGGCCGGGATTCTTTCTTGTATCCGAGAGAAAGCCGGTGTTTGATAAAGACAAATTGGATAATTACTAATGCAGATAGAAGAAATAGAAACGGCAATAGTTGATAAGCTCAAGTTAGATATTCCGGATTTATCAGTCGAGCCTTTCCCGGACAACGTAAAAGATTACGAGCTAATTCACCCGAAGGGTGCGGTTCTTGTAAGCTATGAAGGCTCGAATTATACAAATCCGAGACTTGAGCAGCAGGCAAGAATGATTGAATTCGATGTCATTGTTGTTGTAAGAAATTTACGTTCACATTTGGGAGCTTACGAAACACTCGAGAGAGTACGGCAGTCGGTAACAAATGACTTGTATATCGAAAACATGAAGCTCTATCCTTTATCAGAGAGGTTTCTATTTGTCGAAGACGACAAGTGGCATTATGAAATGAGATTTATGCTGCCTACAGTATATTTTATCGGAGAATAAATTCAGTTTTGAATTTTGAGTTTTGAGTTTTGAGTTAAAATGGAATTGGGATTAAATATGATAAATAATGCAGTGCAGTTCGGACTCTTGATTGTTGGTCTGGTTACATTCTATTTCATGCTGAAAAGGGATAATAGGAAAGCCAATGAGGAAGTAATCTCGAGGAAACTTGCAGACATCGAAAAGTTCAACGACCTCGAAAAAAGAGTAAAGCTTCTCGAGCAAAGGGTTGACCTCTATGACGATTCCATTAGAAAAGAGCTTGAGGAAATTAAGAGAATATTGAGCGATTTACACGAGAAATTCCATAATCATTTGACAGCTAATCATAAATAGGACGATAAAAAAATGAATGAAAAAATCAAAAATGTAATTGATTTTGTTACGAGGCACGCAATATGGTTCATAATCGGCATTCTTGCTTTCTTTTTTATGAAACCGGGAATAGCAGAAATCCAAACATTTCTTTTCATAGCTTTCTTTGAAGCAGTAGCTATTGGTTTAAGCAGTCTTGCATTGTATGCCTATACGAAAATAAACTTTACGAAAGTATTGCTGAAAGGAAATGATGACAAGTTTTCTGACTTTGAAAGGCAGGGTATGTATGATGTTATAGGAAAAGTATTTCTGAGTGTACATTTGCTCGTTGGGCTGATTGTATTGGGTGTGTATATCGCACAATTTTCAAATTAGCAGATAAAAGTTATTTGAAGAGTTCTTGAATGAGTTGTTCTTTGGAAATGTTGAAATGATTAGCTACCTCAAGTAAAATTGATGAAAGAGTGCCAACTTTCATAGGATTGTGATTGGGTATTACAATATGATGTTCCCCGGATAATTGAGTAGTAAGTCTTAAATGGCTGCCTGATTGTCTTGTGATATCATAACCATAACGTGATAATAGCTTTGACAATTCAATACCGCTGAGCTCCCGTGGTAGTTTCATGTTAAAGCGAAAACCTCATCACGGACATAATGCATTCTTACGATTTTCGGTAAATCACTTTCATCAAAATAACATCGTACGGCATCATTGATGTTAGCTTTAAGCTCTTGAAATGTGTCTCCTTCGGTGAAGATACCATAATTCAAAGCCTTGGCGGTATAACCACCATCAATATCTTCTTCGATGACAAAAATTATTTCATTCATTGAATAACTCATTTATTTTGAAAAACAAAATTACAGTTTTAAACGGATTTTAGGAAATATAATTTTATGAGAAGGCTTATAATATTAGCGATATTTCTTCTTTTGGTTGCCACTATTGAGAGTTTACCAAAAACAAAGTATTCAATACCTTGTAAGGCTAAACTTATACAGTCATCAAGAGATTCGGCAATAGCTCAAGTTGGAGTAAGAGAAAAAACCGGAAGCAACGACGGATATAAAGTAGAGCAATATTTAAAATCTGCAGGTTTAGGCAAAGGGCATCCTTATTGTGCCGCAGGTCAATATTGGTGTTTCTATTCATCTTGTATTGCTTTGAAATATCCCTTGACTGATATACCAATATACCGGACAGGTTCGACTGTTAAGATGTTCAACGAAGCTTCAAAAGTTGGAAATAAGATAAAGCCTATTCCTGGTAATAATGATTTGCTTTTTTGGAGTAAGCCGAATGAATGGAAAGGTCATGTTGAAAGAATAATCGAAGTCATGAAAGCCGGTTGGGTAAAGACAGTAGGTTTCAATACAAGTTCAGGAGCAACAGGTTCGCAGAATGACGGTGAAGGAGTATTCATCAGAAAAAGGAATGTTAATCATTTCTTGGGAAGAATGGTTGTTCGAGGATTTATCGGATTTAAAGCTATATGATGGAAAAGAACAAATACATATTTGCTTTGGCACTTTTAATAATCGTGTTATTATTGAGCTTCCTCTTGGGAAGAAGTTCCAAGAATTGCAATGATTCTGTTCAAACCATAATTAAAAGAGATACTTTGATAATAGTCAAACAGTCTGAACCATTAATAATTGAAAAAATTAAACC
The DNA here is from genome assembly GCA_938038165.1 of Candidatus Kapaibacterium sp. Lineage (GTDB taxonomy): Bacteria > Bacteroidota > Ignavibacteria > Kapaibacteriales > UBA2268 > CALHRB01. Next base: position 5,453 of record CALHRB010000080.1, read on the forward strand.
AAAGATAATTATTCAGGAAGATACTTTGATACTTACAAAGCCTTTTGTTGCCATAGTTGATACTATTATTAAAAGGGATACTATATATGCAAAGTTTGAATTTCCTGTGAATACCTTTGATTTATGGATTAAAAGGAAACCGGACAGCACTCTGATTCAAACCATTACCATTACGGAGGAAGTTATGAAGGAAAGACCCTGGTGGGAAGCTTCCGCTTATACTATCGGAGGAACTGTTGCCGGATTCTTAATCGGAAGAACAATTAAGTGAGGTTAAATCAATGTTATGTGGATACAGAAAGCTGAAATTGTTGCTGGTGAAATTAAATTCAATAAGCTTGGAATTATTAAGGCTAATGAACTTGAGCCGGGCATTGCAGACAAGCATTATGTTCACGAGCAGACGACTGCAAGCGATGTTTGGAATGTCTTTCATAATCTACAAAAGAAGCCGGCTGTTTCAACTATCGATAGCACAGGAGCTGTCGTTTATGGTCATGTTGAACATTTATCTGATAATGAATTGAGAATAACTTTTAAATATCCTTTTGCTGGAAAAGCATATTGTAACTAAGGAAATAGATTATGCCAATACCATTTTTAAATGACATAGACCTATCGGGTGTTCTAAAAATCCTGAATAGTACAGGATATTTAGATCTCGATAAGAACGAAATCAGAAATGCAGTTGTACAGAACCTTGCTTCCGAACCCGCATCACCGTTAGCGGGGCAGATAATTCATAATACAGCTAAAACCGATACAGTTAAAGGTAATGGTAAGTTCGGCTACAGAACTGCTTCATCTTGGGTTTATCCTGATATGGAAAAGTCCGTTTATGACACAAACAATGATGGACGTGTAAATCTTGCAGATGATTCCGATACTCTCGACGGACAGCATGGAGCTTATTATTTAGACAGAGTAAATCATACTGGCACACAGCTATCATCGACTATATCAGACTTCGAGGAAGCAGTTGAAGATGCCATCGGTAATTCTTTGATAGATACAAACTCAATTGATTTGACTTACGATGATGTAAACAATCAAATAAAAGCTGATGTCAAGATTGTTTCTGGTGGTGGGATTGAAATTGTTGCTAATGGTCTCCAATTAACAAACACAGGAGTTTCTGCCGGGACTTATACTAAAGTAACAGTTGATGTGAAAGGTAGAATTACTTCAGCCACTACTTTATCTTCAGGCGATTTGCCTTCGCATACTCACGTAGCTGCGAATATCACCGACTTTAACACTGCCGTCAGGACAAACCGGCTCGACCAAATGGCAGTCCCTACAACTTCACTCAATCTCAACAGCCAGAAGATTACCAATCTTGCAGATCCGACAAATCCACAGGATGCAGCAACTAAGAACTATGTGGATAATGCTGTATCGGGACTTGACTGGAAAAACAGCGTAAGAGTGGCAACTACAGGAAATATTACATTATCAGGCACTCAGACTATTGACACAATAGCCGTTGTCGTAGGAGACAGAGTTTTGGTCAAAAATCAGACTACATCCGCTCAAAATGGAATTTACATTGTGTCAGCTTCTTCCTGGTCAAGAGCTGCAGACGTCGATGCCTGGGCAGAATTAGTTTCTGCTGCTGTCTTTGTCGAGCAAGGCACTGTCAATGCCGATAGTGCATGGATCTGCACTGTGGATAATGGAGGGACTCTGGGAACGACTGCTGTAACTTGGACTCAATTTAATGGTGTCGCTCAATTAGTTGCAGGTGCTGGTCTTTCTAAGACAGGTAATCAGGTTGAAGTTAATGTTGACAACCAATCCATTGAAATAATTGCCGATACATTACAAGCAAAGCTCGATTCCACTGGAGGAATTACCAAGTCTGCAAGCGGGCTGAAGGTAAATGTGGATAATTCCACTGTCGAAATTGTTGAAAATCAATTATCGATTAAGGGAGCATATAAGAACAAAAAGGTTCTCGGAACAATTACCGGAGACAGCACAACAACTATATTTTCGATATCTCACAACTTAGGTAATAAAGATATTTTTATTGATGTTTATGAAAACACTACAGGATATACTGCTTATCCGCTTATTGAAAGATTTGACACAAACACCGCGAAATTCACTTTCAAGGTTGCTCCTGCTACCGGGAAAGTTTATAACGTGGTTATTATCGGTTAGTAGGAATCAAATGCCAGCAACGCCAATACTCGATGATTTGGATATGAATTTTTCGGAG
>CALHRB010000081.1 GCA_938038165.1 Candidatus Kapaibacterium sp.
TAATGAAAAGAGTAAAATTTATGGCAGAATTAGCAGTTTTATTAGAATTGACTTGATATTAGAAGAAAATAAAATAATAATTGAAATCGAAGATAATGGCATTGGTATGAAAGAAGAAAATTTAAGGAAAGTGTTTGATCCATTTTTCACAACAAAGGAAGTTGGTAAAGGTACTGGTTTAGGTTGTTCGATTAGTTATAATATTATCACTGATCACTCTGGTGATATTGAATACTTCTCAGAATATTTAAAAGGCACCAAAGTTCAAATAATTTTTCCAATAACGATTGTTAAAAATAGTATATGAAAATTAACAAAATCTTTGTCGTTGATGACGAGAGTATCGTTAGATTAACCCTTTCAGATGATTTAAAAGATCTGGGCTATGAGGTGTATTCTTATGACAATCCACTTCTGGCGCTCATAGACATTCCATACATAGAGCCAAATGTAATTATAACCGATATAAAAATGCCCGAAATGTCTGGCATCGAATTTTTGAAAGAAGTCAAAAAAAATTACAAGGACATCCATTTGATAATAATGACTGGTTATGGTTCGGTTGATTCGGCTGTTGAAGCAGTTAAGTTAGGGGCTTATGATTATTTGAACAAACCTCTTAATATTGAGGATATAAAAATAATCCTGGAGCAAATCGAAAATCTTGAAGGTATCAAGCAGGACTATGATGCTATTATAAACCAATTCTCAGAAAATTATAACTATGATTCAATTATTGGCTCATCAGACTTTACTAAAAAAGTTATAGAATCAATAAAAAAGGTTTCTCCTACTTCAACAACAGTTCTGATTAAAGGAGAAACCGGAACTGGAAAGGAACTGATTGCCAATGTTATACATTTTAATTCTTTGAGAAAATCAAAACCTTTCATCAAGCTAAGCTGCGCAACACTATCAAGAGAGATTTTCGAAAGTGAACTTTTTGGTCATATTAAAGGTGCTTTTACTGGTGCAATAAAAGACAAAAAAGGCAGATTTGAATTAGCCGACAAAGGGACATTGTATCTTGATGATATTGATGATATTCCTCTTGATCTTCAGGTTAAACTCTTAAGGGTTCTTGAACTTGGTGAATTCGAAAAAGTTGGCGGTGAAAAAAAACTCAAAGTTGATGTGAGGATTATTGCTTCCACAAAAAAAGATTTGAAAAAACTTGTCGAGGCGGGTAAATTCAGAGATGATTTATATTATAGACTTAATGTATTTCCAATCGAACTTAAACCATTAAAAGAAAGACAAGATGATATCAAAGATTTATTTGCCTACTATCTTGAACAATACCTCCCCAAAAATATATTAAAAATTGAGGATGAAGTTTTTGATATTTTAAAAAATTATCATTGGCCCGGAAATGTTAGGGAACTCAAACATCTCGTTGAAAGAATCTCAATTACTTCTAATGGTTTAATCATCAGAAAAACAGATTTACCATTTGAAATTCTCAATACTAAGTCTTTTCTTATTCCTTATCAACCCGATGAATACTCTCTTGATGAGTATTTGTTCAATGTTGAAAAAAACATTTTAATACAAACCCTTGCCAGAACCTCAGGCAATAAAACAAAAGCTGCCGAAATACTTAAATTACCATACTCAACCTTCCGCTCAAAACTCGAAAAATTCAAACTTTCTGATTAAGAAAAAAACTAAAAATTGTTAAAAAAAAACGATTTTTCGCAGTTAATAAAAAAAAATGTATATTTTAAATCTTGCGTTTGTGTTTTAAACGATTGATTTTTATTGGCTTAACAAATTATTTCAAGGTTGGTACGAGAATTGAGTAATCGTTCCTGGTTTTCAATATTAAAAATAGAATAAAATTATATAATACAAATTCACTATTATTTTTATAAGGTAATATTATGGATCAAAGAACTTTTATAAAATCAAAGAAAAGAACCTTAAAGTCCGAATCAGACTCAATGATATCTGGAAGGCGAGATTTTCTAAAAACCTCCGCATTACTTTCAGCTGGTTTAGCTTTAAGCACTCCGGCTTTAAGGGCTTTTGAGAAAAAATCAGGTTCCTTCGATAGACCATTAGCATACGAAGGAAAATGGATTCCAAGCACTTGTCAAGGTTGCACAACCTGGTGTGCGATTGAAATTTTTGTGCAGAATGGAAGAGCAGTAAAAGTCCGCGGTAATCAACAATCACGAGCCAACGAAGGTTATGTTTGCCCAAAAGGTCACCTACAAATTATGGAGTTATATGACCCCGACAGAGTGAAGGTTCCTATGAAGAGAACAAACCCAAATAAAGGTCCAAACGAGAATCCTGGCTTTGTTCCAATTAGTTGGGATGAAGCATTTGAAACAATTGCATTAAAAATGATTGAATTAAGAGATAACAACGAGCCCCATAAATTTATGTTATTAAGAGGTCGTTATTCAGCTTATCAAACTGACTTACTATATTCTAACTTCCCAAAAATATTTGGTTCGCCAAATAATATTTCCCATAGTTCAATCTGTGCTGAGGCAGAAAAATTTGGTCCATATTATACCGAAGGATATTGGGGCTATAGAGATTACGATCTAATGAAAGCAAAATATGTACTTATTTGGGGTGCCGATCCAATAAGCTCAAACCGACAAATACCCAATGTTATAAACAAATTCGGGAAGGTTCTTGAACAAGCTACCGTGGCAACAGTAGATCCCCGAATGAGCAGTTCAACGATAAAGAGTCATGAATGGCTACCAATAAAACCAGGCGAAGATGGTGCATTAGCTTCAGCAATTGCTCACGTAATTTTGACAGAAGGTTTATGGTATAAAGATTTTGTTGGTAACTTCAAAGATGGAGTTAACAAATTTAAAGCGGGTCAAGAAGTAAATGAAGATGATTTTCAAGAGATACATACCAATGGATTAGTCAAATGGTGGAATTTAGAATTAAAGGATAAAACCCCGGAATGGGCTTCGGAGATCACTTTAATTCCCATAGAGCAAATTCTCAGAGTAGCAAGAGGTTTAGGACAAGCTGCTCCAAACGCCATTGTCTGGCTTGGACCGGGTCCGGTTATGAGCCCAAGAGGAGCCTACATTTCTATGGCTATCCATGCTTTGAACGGTTTATTAGGCTCGGCTGACAATGAAGGTGGAACCTTGCGTTCAAACAAACTTTCAACAGGCAGTTTCCCTGCCATTGATAATTATCTTGATCAAATAGCAAAAGATGGTGGTACAAAGAAAAAGATTGACCAACGTGGGTATAAAAACTTTCCTGCTATGACAAGCGGTAAGTCCGGGGGTGGCGTTGTAACGAATAATGTTGCAAATGCTATTTTACAGAATGACCCATATGATATAAAAGTTTGTATTGGTTATTGGTGTAATTTTAATTTTTCAGGAACACAAGGACAAAGATGGAACGAAGCACTAAAGAAAATACCATTCTTTGTTCATATAACAACAAACGCCTCAGAAATGACACACTACGCCGATATAGTTTTGCCCGCAGCTCACCATTCAACAGAAAAATGGGCTGCCAGCGATTGTATGGCAAATACTTACACGTTTTTCTCCATTCAACAACCTGTTGTCAAAAGATTCTGGGATGTTAAAGCCGACGAGAACGAACTTTTATGGGATCTTTCGGTTAAACTCCACGAAAAAGGCTTTTCTAATCTATATAATTATTTATCCAATGAATTCAAGGACCCAGACACTGGCAATATACCAAAAAACGGTCTTGAATTCGCTGAAATAGCAACAAAAATCAGATGTAAACCTGTTTATGATAAAGTGGGTGGCTGGGAGAAATTCAAAGAAATCGGTATTTTAGTTTCTGATCCGTATCCTTATCGAAAACACTGGGGAAATTTTGGAACAGTTACCAAAAAATTTGAATTCTACAGCGAAACTCTAAAGAAAGTTCTTGGCGAACACGCTAAGAAACACAACACAGATATTGATGACATCTTGACAACCAATAACTATATTGCTCAGGGCGAGCTTGCTTTTGTTCCCCATTACGAACCACCTCTCAGAATAGGTTCAAAAGAGGAATTTCCTTTTGAGTTTGTTGATTATAAATCAAAACTCAATCGTGAAGGACGAAGTCAGAATATTCCAATTTATTATGAGTTCAAAAAAATAGATGTAGGTGATGTTTCCTGGAACGATGTGGTCAAAATCAATCCAAAAGACGCTATGAAACTTGGCATAAATAATGGCGATAAAATCAAATTAACATCATTGACCGGCAGCATTGAGGCAACTGCAAAAATCTGGGAAGGTATCAGAGAAGGAACGGTTGCAAAAGCTTACGGTCAAGGTCATAGTTATTATGGCAAGATAGCTTCTTTAGATTTTTCCAAGGGTATTCCAAGAGGAGCCAATAACAATTACCTTATTCCCGATGAATACGAGCGATTTTCTGGTAGCACCTCGAGAAACGGTGGTTTTTTTGGTGTGAAAATTGAAAAGATTACCACAGTTGTCTCTCAGAATGATACCAAGAAAAATTTGCAGGTCGGTGAAATATATCCCAATCCCGCAGTCAATTATGCAACACTTAATTTTACCCTTTTTGCTCCCGATTATGTAAAAATAAGATTATTCAATACTTCTGGAAAGAAAGTAATGACTATCAATGATGGTTATATCAATAGTGGAACTCATACTTTGAAAATTGATGCATCAAATATTGAAAGCGGAATGTATATTTGTTTGATTGAATCTGGGAATTCCAGAAATGCATTAAAACTAATCATAACAAAATAATTGCTAACATTAAAAGGAAATAAAAATGTCAAGATATGGAATGGTTATAGATTTACATAAATGCGTAGGTTGCGGCGCTTGCGCTATTGCCTGTAAAATGGAAAATAATACTGAGGATAGAAATTCATACCAGACTTTTAATTGGGCAGATTTCTTCGTCAGCTCAAGCGGAGAGTTCCCAAATGTCAATTATGAAGTTCTTCCGGTATTATGCAATCATTGTACCGATGCCCCTTGTGTTGAAGTTTGCCCTGTCAATCCGAAAGCTATGTATAAATCCCCTGAAGGATTAACTCTCCACAACGATGACAGATGTATCGGATGCCGAAAATGTCAGGACGCCTGTCCCTATAGTGTCCGTGATATTTCTGCTTCAGGCGACCAATATAGCGTTATCAGCTATAATGACTATCCTGTTCATAATTTCTGGAGATCCAAAAAAGCCGTTATACCTAATTGTACTGGCTCCGGAGATGAGGTTGCTAAAAAAGTGGGTTCTCTGCCGCCTAATGCTAATATTTATGAGCATCCAGATTATAAACCCGTCCGGCCCAATTATGTTACAGAAAAATGTATCCTTTGCGATCACAGACGTAAAGACGGTCTTGAACCATATTGCGTTGTTTCTTGTCCTTCTGGTGCAAGAGTTGTAGGGGATTTTGATGATCCTGAAAGCACTGTTTCCAAACTAATTAAACAATATCCTTACAAACAACTCAAAAATAATAAAGGTGAATTTCTTGCACCTGGCGAAAGTGGCACTAAACCAAATGTGTACTATATCAGAGAATTTCAAACTCAAAAGAAATAATGGATTTCGACAAACAATCACTGGAAAATCTCAAAATTACCGGAGGAATGATAAAATCATTGACAGATATTTTTTCATTCCCCGGTTCTGATTATTTAAAGGACGAAATAATACAGACTGACTTAAAAAATCTCAAGGATTCTGCCTTGAATAATAATCTGTTAGAACAATTCGATAAATTATCAAAAATTTTTTTATATTCGGATAAAGAAGAACTACAAAGAGAGTATTCCAGACTTTTTATAGGTCCTTTTCATGTTTTAGCTCCACCTTATGGTTCTTATTATTTAGAAAATGGAAGGCTGATGGGCGACTCGACCGTTGAGGTAAATAATCTCTACAACGAGGTTGGTTTAGTTTTGAATGAATCATTTAAAGATTTACCCGACCATATAATAGCTGAGCTTGAGTTTTTGTCATTTTTAACCTTCAACGAAGAAAATTTTATAAAAAATAATGATTATGAAAGCTATGAAAAAGTAAATGCCCTAAAAAAACATTTCTTCTCTGAATATATGATCGGTTGGGTGAATAGGTTCACTGATGAAATATTAAAAAATACAAATCATTTGTATTATATTGAGCTTGTAAATTATGCAAAATTATGTTTTAATTATTTGAATATGGCTTTTTTTATCGAAAAAACTAATTAAATAATTCTCCGAGTCAATCAACCTAAGTCGATGATATGGTTGATGACCGATAGGGTTAATCGGGAAACTGATTTGCCTGCCGTATTTGCAAAGGAGAACATGAAGCATAGGTTTTTATAACTTATTTACCTTGTTGATTGTTCAACAGGGTTTTTTAGTTTAAAGACAATTAAGAGACATTATAGAAAAAGAAAGATGATAAAAGTTAAAAGCAATCTTAACAAACAAGAAGTCTATCAGACAGCTGTTTTAGGCTCCATTTGGGCATTTGTCGAAATAACAGCTGGCACTTTGTTGCATCTTTCCAAAGTGCCCTTTAGAGGTCTGATGTTGTCTGTCATAGCTTCTATTTTGCTCGTTACTGCAAAGAATATAATTAATTACAAAGGCTCACTTGTTTCGTTAGGTTTAATTTGTGCTTCTTTGAAAACAATGATAAGCGGAGTATTTATTTTAAACCCAATCATTGCTATTATTATTGAAAGCATTATTGCAGAACTGGTGTTCATTTTTTTTAAAAATGGTTTTTTTGGATCTGTTCTGGCGGGAATTTCTGTCCTTTTTTATACTTTTCTTCATAGCATTTTGGCTCAAATATTCTTTTTTGGTTTCGAAATTTTCAAGGTTTATGAAAGTTTGATTTCAAACATATTACCAATTAAAACACAGAATATATCTTTGATTTACTTAATTCTTTTTGCTTATGCCTTTATACATTTAATTCTTGGAGGCTTGAGCGGATTCATCGGTTTTAGATTAGGTACAAAAACTTTGGCCTTAATAAATTCAAAGAATGAAATATATTAACTACATATTACCAGTAACAACTTTAATCATTTCTTTTATTTTCGATATTGAAGTTGTGACTATTTTCCTGGCTATGTATGTCATTTATTTATACTTTACTGACGTCAGAATCATAAAAAGAATAAAAAGTAAATTCCTAATCCTTTTTTTTATCGTTTTGCTATTCTTTTATCCTTTGACTGGTAGTAAGGGCGAAATAGCTCTGCCTCTCGGATTTACTTATGATTTATCATTGCTTTATTCTTCAATCAAAATGTGCCTTAGAGCCTTGCTTCTAATGTTGTTCTTCAATCAGCTGATTTTAAACGTAGAAAGTTTAAACTTAAAGAAAATCGGTAATATGATTGGTTTCAATAATTATGATGAAATTTTGAAAATTTCAGAAGAACTACTCCCCACTGTTAAAAATAAAATATCAATTTTAATTGAAGAAATAAAAAATGGAATGATTAATCTTAAATCCCCAACAAATTTAATAGCAAATTTTCTGGCAAATTTATTAAAAACAAATGATATTAATAACAAATAAAAAAAGGAATAAATCTATGAAAAATATCTTACTATCTTTGCTGTTTTTTTGCTTATTCACCCTTGCAAAAAGTGAATCCAAAGATTCCATCAAGATTTATTATACAGGAGAAATCATTGTATTATCGAAAGATAACCAATTAGAAAGATCATCCAGAAATGAAGAATTTTTAATAAATCCATTAACATCGCAACGTTTCGTTACACTCGATAATCCATTTAATTCCATTCAAGGTTTGAGAACACGAAAGAATTCCAAAAATGAATCTGTGATAATTATGCGAGGTTATGACCAGCGGCAGATTGGTCTTTTCTTTGATGGCGTTCCTATAACAAATCAATTCGACGGAATGATAGATTTATCAAATTTTTCGATAAGTTCCGTTTCTAAAATTACTTCATCGAAAGGACTCCCTTCGGTTATGTATGGGGCAAATAATTTAGGTGGCTCAATCAATATTATAACCGATAATGTTTTTTCCGAAAATTCAGGTCTTGCTAATATACAGATAGGAAATAATTTGCAATCATATTCAGCAAAAATTTCACAGAATTTAGATGCTTTCTTTTTAACTGCTTCATATTCAAACACTTTCACTGATAACTTCAGAACATCTTCTTCATTTCCGGGTGAAAACAACAAAATCGTTAATAGTAGTTTTAATAATAAAAATGGGTTTTTCAAAATTGCATACATAATCAACGAATCTTCAATCTATTCTCTCTCTTTTTTAACAATAAACAATAGTAAGGACATACCCAGAAACATAGAAACCACAAGACCAAGATTCTGGAAAATGCCCAAATATAATACTTACATATTAAATCTGACATATAATACTAAATTTAATGATTTTCTTTCTCTGCGTGGGAATTTCTTTTTCAATAAAGGAGATAATGTTCTTAATTCATATGACGATTCCACTTATTCAACCCAAAAAACAAGGAATGCATTTGTTTCAACTCAAAAAGATTCAAAATTTGGTGGATTTTTATTCACCGAGATTAACTCTGGCTTCCTTGATTTAACTAAATTAACAATAAGCATTTCGCAGGAAAAGCACGACGAACAGGGCAATACTGGTGCCGAATGGAAATCCTTCGAATCAAGAATTTCGACATTTGGCATTGAGCAGAATTTTTCAACAGGTCATTTTGGAGCAATTTTAGGCTCAAGCTATGATATTCTTCTACCGATTTATGCAAATGGTAATAGCCTTAGAAAAAACGAAACGTCTTTGAATTTTCATTTTGGCGTTAATTTCAGGCTGGAAAATTTTAGAATTTTTTCGAATTATTCTAAAAAGAACAGATTTCCAACATTAAAAGAATTCTATGCCGAAATTCTTGGCGCCGTTGTGGCAAATCCAGATTTATCATCTGAAACCGGAGAAAACACCGAACTCGGAATTAATTATGAGATTTCTGAAAGCATAAGAATTTCTTCCAGTCTCTTTTATAATAAAGTCAAAAATTTAATTGATGTAGCTTTTTTGCCTGATAACAAAAGGCAGTTCGTTAATATCGGCAAAGCTCAATTTTATGGATTTGAAGCTTCAGTTAATTACAATTATCTTCAGTATAATGCACTTTTAGCCTTTAATTACCTTAAGTCAGAAAATATATCCGACAATGCAACAAGTTCAATCATTACGTTAAGACCTGAAATTTCGCTACAAGCAAGAATCTCTGCCGTTTATCAATTTGGATTGAACTTTGAATTGGAATATTTGTTATACAAAAAACAATATGCATATAATTCCGACAAAAAAACATATTTCGAAATGCCTGATTATGGTTTGATGAATTTATTTATACAATATAGCATAATCAAAAACATTAGCATTTATTCATCCCTCAACAATATTTTTGATGTTTATTATATCTCTGATTGGGGATATCCCCAGCAAGGATTTAATTTTAGTTTTGGACTAAAGTTAATATATTGATGAAAACTATTCTAATAACCGGAAGCAGAAGTTCCGGAAAAACATTCCTTTTAAATCAAATTGTTGAGCATTTAAAAGAACATAACATTACTTATGACGGGTTTATCTCTCTTCCTGTTAATGAAAAAGGTGTTAAAATTGGTTTTGATTCTTTGAGACTGGCTGATGGCAAGGTAAGTATTCTTTGTCGAAAAGATTTTATTTCACCGATTTCAACCGCTTATTATTCATTTAACACTGAACCTTTTACAAAGACAGAAGAGATCATAAATAATTTGACCTCCAAATCAGTTAGTATATTTATAATTGATGAAATTGGAATTCTCGAAATGCGTGATCAGGGATGGGCAGATCTACTCGCTAAATCATTAATCATATTTAATGGCATGCTAATCATTACAATTAGAAAAAATTTAACTCAACAATTGATAGAAAAATTTAACTTACATCCGGAATTAATAATTGATTTGGATGATATTAGTTTAGATGTTGGAAAAGCTTTAATTTTGGGAATGATATTAAAGAAACAAATCCAAAATGATTAAACATAATAACATCACAGGCATAATTTTATCTGGCGGAAAAAGCACCAGAATGGGGCAGGATAAATCGCTTATAGTAGTAGATGGTGTAACCTTTATTGAAAGAACCGTTAATTTAATGAAAAATCTTTTCGATACTATCTTAATAATCACGAATGAACTTAAGTTATATGAATTTTTGAATATTGGATTATACGAAGATATTTATAAAGATGTCGGACCTATAGCAGGAATTCATTCGGGCTTATTCTATAGTCAAACGGAAAAAAATTTTTTCCTGTCTTGTGATTTACCGCTGATGAATCGTGATTTTATTCAGAGCATAATAGAATATCAAACTGATTCTTTAATTGTTCTTCCCAAAGCTGATGGATTCATTCAAAGCCTTTGCGGAATTTACTCAAAGTCATTAATAAATATTATTGAAGAAATCATTAATTCTGATTCATCCTCCGATATAAATCATTCAGTTCAAAATAAAAAGAAATTTAATTTAAAATCTCTAATTAATTCCGTTCCAACAGAAATAATAGATAATATCGAAGAACTCAAAGGTTATCATTCAAATATTTTTTTTAATATGAACAATCAAGAAGATTATCAAAAAATAAAAAGGATTATCAGGTTTAATACAATGTGATTTATTTAATATTAATATTTTCTTTAATTTGCTTTTTTGACAAAAATCTTTTTTCATTAAATGCTCACTCTTTTTCTCGTATGTCTTATTATAGGTGGAGGGTTGCTTGCATTTTCTCTTTTGAGTAGCACACACGATGATACCACAATTGACCATTCCGGCGAGTTGCAAATTAATCATGATTTAGATTTTAACGTCGATGCTTCGACTGGCGAACATTTTTCCTCCGAACATATAAGCCATATTGACACACATAATTTAGAAACAATAGAAACCGTTAAATTTCTTAGCTTGCGAAACTTCATCTATTTTTTAACCTTTTTTGGTCTCACAGGCACATTGATGACACTCTTTGATATCAATTCTATTATATCTTTTATTAGCTCGTTCGGCATAGGAATCCTATCCTACATTTTTGGGTATAAATTGATGAAATACTTCAAGTCAAGCGAAAGCGGAGAAATCGTTAATATATATAATTTGATCGGCAGAACCGGCAAGGTTGAAATTGATATTGTCGGAGGAAACAAAGGAAAGATACTGGTCAATGTCGGAGGCAGACTTATTGAGCTGATTGCTATGACATCAGAGACGAACAGAGATGAATCTTTGAAGTCGGGCGAAGAAGTTCTGATCACAGACATACAGCAGAATATAGCTATTGTAGAAAAAATAGATTTTTAATAATCAGGAGTTAATATATGGAATCACTCATATTAATTGTCGCTGTTGTAGCCGTTGTAGCAGTAATCGTAATCTTCAGTGCCATAAGCAAGTTATTACTCATAGCTCAGCCTAACGAGGTAATCGTCCTTTCCGGACGCAAAAGAAGATTGCCAAGCGGTGAAGTGGTTGGATATAGGGTTATTTCGGGTGGTCGAGCCATAAAATTGCCTTTGATTGAAAAGGCATCAAGAATTTCACTCGAAACAATACCTATTGAACTTCAGATAAAAAATGCTTATTCCAAAGGAGGAATTCCCCTTATTGTTAATGCTATCGCCAATATCAAGATAGATTCTTCCGAACCTGCTTTTGGGAATGCCGTTGAAAGGTTCCTGACTATGTCTATGGAACATATCCACAAAATAGCCAAGGATACGTTAGAAGGTAACTTAAGAGGTGTTTTGGCAACATTAACACCTGAGGAAGTGAACGAAGACAGGTTGAAATTTGCCCAAAGCCTTATCGAAGAAGCCCATAATGATATTCAACAACTGGGTTTGAAGCTTGATACATTAAAAATAACAAATATTTCCGATGAAGCTGGCTATTTGGATTCAATCGGACGACAGAAGACAGCCGATGTTATCTCGAGAGCAAGAAAAGCAGAAGCCGACAAAAAAGCCGAAGCCGAAGAAGCAGAAGCCTTGGCTCTGGAAAAAGCCGAAAAGGCAAAAGCCCGAGCTAAACAGGAAATCGAAACCGCTCAAATACTTTCTGACCAGAATATTATGATAGCCAGTGCAAACAAAAGAGCTGAAACCGAGGCTGCCGATGCACTTTCGCTCGAAAAAGCAGAAAAGGCTAAAGCCCGAGCCAAACAAGAAATCGAAACCGCTCAAATACTTGCACAGCAACAGATTGCTATAGCTAATTCTATGAGAGAAGCTGAAGTTAATGCTGCTAATGCTGAAGCTTTGGAACGCTCCGAAAAGGCTAAAGCCCGAGCCAAACAAGAAATCGAAACCGCTCAGATTCTGGCTGAGCAAAATGTTCAAATTTTCAACGCTAAAGCACAAACCCAAGTGGAAACCGAACGCAACATTCTTAGGATTAAAAAGGCTGAATTAGAAAAAGAAGCTGTAATCAAAGAAAAAGAAGCTGTAATTGCTGGCGAAAAAGCAAAAGTTGTTTTTGAACAAGAGGTGCAACAAGAACGTGTTGAATTGCAACGAAGACAATTGCTTGCTGATGTTATCGAACCTGCAAAAGCAAAAAAAGAAGCTATGGAACTCGAAGCTCGAGGCTCTGCTGCTTCAATTATCGCTAATGGAGAAGCTCAAATCCAAATCCTTAGACAAATGATGGATGTTTATCTTAATTCAAACGGAGAAGGAGAGAAAGTTTTTGTTTTGAGTAATTTGCCAAAGATTATCGAACAAATAACAAGCACCGTAAAGAGCTTGCAAATTGACAGATTAAGCATTATTGACACTGGCTCAGGCAACAGCAAAGGCGGTGTTGATAATTTAATTAGCCAAGTTCCGGGAGCCGTATTTTCAATCGGTGAAATAATTGAAAATGCCACTGGAATTAATATTTTCGACCAATTCAAGAAAAAGAAAGAAGACAAGAAAGACTAATCTGCAATTTTTAAAAACATTTACATTCTGTTTCTTTTGGTTAGGTATTCCCTCAGAGCTTTGTCAAAAGGCTCTGAGGTGTTTATCAGCTGATATTCAATATTATGATTATGACATTCAGTTTCAATGAAGGAAATAAATTCCTTGACAGCCATTGAATATGTTTTTTGAATCTGATAGGGCTGAGTAATCATTTCTTCCCCTGTTTCAAGGTCTTTAAAAGTTGCACCGCTACCAAACTTAAAATCTATCTCGCGGGGATCAAGCACTTGAAAGGCAATAACTTCGTGATTCTTATGCCTGAAATGCTTTAAAGCATTGAGAACTGACTGAGGTTCATCAAAAAAATCACTGAAAATTACTACTAAACCTCTCCTTTTGATTCTCTCGGCTAATTCGTCCAATGCTTTTGATGTTCCAGTTTCATTAGCCGGTTTTGTAGCTACAAGAGCTTTCAAAATTTCATATATATATGATGGTTTGGAGCGAGGTGGCAGATATGTATGAACTTTCGTGTCGTAAAGAGCTAATCCAATTGCATCCCGTTGCTTTATCAGCATATAGGAAATTGCAGCAGCCAGATAAGTTGAATACTCAAATTTTGAGATTTGTCCTTTTGATGCAAAGTTCATCGAAGCACTTGAATCCACAGAAAGTATGCTTCTTAAATTTGTTTCCTCCTCGAACTGCTTAACAAAAAATTTTTCGGTCCTGCCAAAAACTTTCCAGTCAATATGGCGAAATTCGTCGCCTGGTCTGTATTGTCTGTGCTCGGCAAATTCTACGCTGAAACCGTGATAAGGTGAGCGGTGTAATCCTGTAATGAAACCCTCAACAACAAGCCTTGCTTTCAATTCGATGTTTTCGAGCTGAGCTATTATCTGTGGTTCGAGATATTTTCTATAATCCTGCAATATTATAATTAAAATTATCTTACATTTCCGCTGATATAATCCATCAGGTATTTATTTTCGTACATTTTGTCGGATAATTGTGCCTTGACGACATCGCCAATAGATATTAACCCGACTAAAATTTTGTTATTAAGTACAGGCAGGTGGCGAATCCGGTTCTCGGTCATAATTTTTTGAACATAATCTATCTCGTCATCTGGTTCTGCTATGAGCAACTTGCTTGTCATATATTCTTTTACTTTGTTATCCAGAAAAGAATCAGGATTACTGCTGCATGCCCTTAATATGTCACGCTCGCTAATTATACCGTCAATTTTCCCCTCGTTAGTTAAAACAATCAATACGCCAATATTATTTCTTGTTAGAATCTCTACTGCTTCCCTGAGTTTTTTATCATCGCCTATGGTAAACACTTCGGGACCCTTGTTTTTGAGTATGTCACGAACCTTCATATAACCTCCGAAAAATTAAAGAAAATTAATATTTCAGCAAACGTTTGAATCCCTTTTGCCTTGTGATTTTCAGTAAAAGATTTAACAGGAAAGTTTGTGGTATAGATTTTTGATACACCTTACTTTTACCCAGAGAATTGATCCAAATCAGGAATTCAAAAA
>CALHRB010000082.1 GCA_938038165.1 Candidatus Kapaibacterium sp.
AATAACAGGAAATCTAGCAAAGGGACTAATAAGGTTGGTGGGCAGATATTGGGAAGAAGGAAAAACATACAAAGTTAAACTCACAGCAAGAACACAAAATGGAGATCAAGCATCAATAGTTATTGAGGTTAAAAAACCAAACAAACTAGGCAATAATATAGTGATTTCGAAGGATGTTTTTGGCAATAACATAAATATAGATTCACTATGTGTTTATTGGGGCGGTCTTAAAGGAATACCACCACAATTTATAAAGGGTCAAATGAGAAGAGAAACAAGTTCTTATTATCATTTTTATCCGACCTATCTTTATGAGCCGTGGACAACGCAATTCAGCGCATTTAAAGATAATCAAAGCTTATCTAATAATCCTTTTTATGTACAAGAAAACGCAACAACATTTAATCCTCCAACACCAAATCATAGCAATGTTAAGGATTATCATTATCCCACTGAACCAGTTAGTGTTTGGTATATGATCGAAAATTATTCAAGGATAGTGCATATATCACCACCTGGAGGTTGGGAGAAGTATGGAAAGCGAATGGAAAACGGAGAGTTGTATTTTTATGGGGTTTATACAACGCCGCAGAATAAATTTAATAAATTACAAGATGATGCATATCAAAAATATGATATCAAAAATAATCCATCAAAAAAAACTATTGCTAACAACGAAGCCAGAGAAAACTTTATAAAATTCTTCAGAGATGAATGGAATGGAGAAGTAAGTGGTAACAGAAAAGGATTAAAAAACATTAAAGCACAGACAAGAATAGCTGCATCATATGGATTATTACAATTAACATATCCCACTGCAATAGGTGGAACAGTTAATTATCCAGTTAATTTAGAAAATTTACCAGAAGAATTATTAGAAACTGAGAATTTAAAATGGGCATTTAATCACTTAACCTACTTTATCAACGATGCCGTAAATACACAGACTAATAAGAATGGAAACTGGCAGGAGGGTCTTGAAAGGACTTACCTAAATCGAATCTGGAAGCGTTGGAATAAATGGAAAGTAGGCTATCCAGAGGAAGTATTGGGTTTTTCAAATAACTATAAACCAGGCAAATAAAAAGGAATTATAAAAGATGAAATTCTTAAAATTAATAACTAATATTTTTATAGTGATATTTTTATTATCAACAAACAGTTTCAGCCAGTTAAAGATGGATGAAAATCTGTACAACGAAATTCAGCAAAAGTTAATATTTAAGTATGGAGATTCTGTTAAACTAAAGTGGATATATCAAATTGACTCATTAGAATTATATGATGGTTATTATCCGTTACCATATCAGTTAAGTAACCCATATGGCACATTAACCCACACAACCATATTTACGGCAACAAAAGAGACGGAATTTTCTTGTAAAGGATTGGTTGGAATATATAAAAATGGAAGCATAATATGGGATTCTGATACTACGATGAACTGCACTGGTGATTTGGATAATTATACTGGGCTAGTGATCTTTTCTTTATCCGATATAAACCGAGATGGGAAAGTTGATATTGTCTTATCCTCAATATCTTTTGGTCCTACTCATTATTCAACAGTACATAGACTATTTGCATATAGTTGGGATGGCAGCAATGGCTGGTTAATTACGGATACAGATTCGGAAGGTAAATCCACTTTAGAGAGTTTCCTTGGCACTGGTGACTTCGACTTTGTTGATGTGGATGGAGATGGAATTTATGAAATTACAGCAGATTGGTATATTGATTTGGATGAATATCATACCAAATTACAAGTATTTACATATTACTGGAATGGCTACAAGTATGCTTTTGACCCTAACAAGCCCCAGCCTCAGCCATACGATTTTCTGGTGCAGAATAACATTGATGTATCATTAAAAGCATCAGTAGAAAAAGTTGATTCCTTATATAAGTACAATCATGTCCTTCATAATTTAACCAATAGTAAACAAGAAATAAAATATTTTTACTTGCAATTTCGAAGTGATTCAATATACAGTAGTTCTCAACCTAAGAACTGGCAATTTGTAGAATCAAGTGGGTTATTTTTGTTTGCTTGTTTAGAAAGTCCCTCCCTCTTTTATGATAGTGTTAACTTTATTAAAAAAGGAGAATTTAAGAATTTTAATTTTACAGCAAAAAGTTTACCTTCAATAATTCATTTTTTTATTCAAGCTTATAACCATAAACCTTCTGTGAACGACACTGTTGATGGAAGAACAGTAACCTTTGATGATCTATGGAATAATATATTCATAAACTCTAAATCTGGTTTTACACTTGGGCCCTCCAATATTTTTGATTCATTAGGAAATATTGAGCGAATAGATACATTACTTGGATATGTAAGTCAATCCCTTCAACTCGGTTGGATAAAAAACCAAACAACAGCAGACAAATACGACAGCTTATTTACTTTAGCAAAAGCCCAACTTCAGCAAAATAATAACAACGCAGCAAAAGCAACACTTCAAACAGTTCTTCAGCAAGTTGATATAGACAGCACAAATAAATTAACAAGTGAAGCTTATGCATTGATTAGGTATAACACAGAGTATTTAGTTTTAAAAATACCAGAACAATCTTTGTTTAATGTTGCAGCAACCAACCCGGCAATGTCTTTAGTCAATCCCGGCTCATTCACAATGGAAGTA
>CALHRB010000083.1 GCA_938038165.1 Candidatus Kapaibacterium sp.
CCTGAGTACACAGCCAATGCGGATGGAATTGGCACACTCAGAATATTGGAAGCTGTCCGATTACTGGGATTGATCGGGAAAACCAAAATATATCAGGCTTCAACTTCTGAACTATACTGGCTTGTACAACAGATTCCCCAATCGGAAAAAACACCCTTTTATCCCCGTTCGCCTTATGCCGTGGCTAAACTGTATGCGTATTGGATTACTGTGAATTACAGGGAGGCTTACAATATGTTTGCTTGCAATGGTATCTTGTTTAATCATGAATCTCCCATACGAGGCGAAACATTTGTTACCAGAAAAATCACACGCGCTGTAGCCAAAATAGCGTTGGGATTACAAAGTAAATTTTACATTGGAAATATGGATGCCAGAAGAGATTGGGGACATGCAAGGGATTATGTAGAGGCGATGTGGCTTATTCTACAGCAAGAAAGTCCGGACGATTATGTCATTGCAACAGGAGTTACTACCTCAGTAAGGGATTTTATAAGGATATCTTTTGATAAAGTGGGTCTGAAAATTGATTTCAGTGGTTCTGGCACCGAGGAATTTGGATTTATTCATTCCATTGATAAGGATAAGTATCGAGAAGTAACCGGAGATATTAACAGGATTCCAGATAATCTTGTAATTGGAAATAAGGTAGTCGAAGTCGATCCCAGATATTTCAGACCTACAGAAGTGGATTTGCTAATTGGAGATTCCAGTAAAGCCCGGAAAAATCTCAACTGGACACCAAAATATACATTGGATAACTTGATAGATGAAATGATCATATCTGACATAAAATTATTTCAACGAGACTTAACTCTGACCAGTAGTGGTCATAAAGTTTTTTTTCAGCAAGAATGACCTTATAATTTTAAAATCTTTTTCATAAAAAATATTATTTCCCGCATCTCTAATAAGAAAAAGTTAGAAGAGAATTAATTATACACTTTTTTTAAATTTTAAAAAGATAATTTAAGGTTTTAAAAATAAATGTAGTTGGTATTAGGAATATTGAAGTTTAAGATGAATTAAAATAGAAATACATATCAAATAAAATTCAAAATCAATCAATGCACACAAGGATATACCTTTCGTCTCCACATATAGGTAATATGGAGCATTCGTTTGTGGAAGAAGCTTTTCGAACGAATTGGATAGCCCCTCTGGGACCGCATGTAGATCGATTTGAAGAAGATCTTCAGAAATATGTGGGGGTTAATCATGCAGCAGTCTTAAGCTCAGGCACCGCTGCCATTCATTTGGCATTGATTTTATTAGGGGTAGAACGTGGAGATGAGGTGATTTGCCAGAGTTTCACATTCTCTGGTTCTGCCAACCCTATTGTCTATCAGGGAGCTACTCCTGTATTTATTGATTCAGAAAAAGATACCTGGAATATGGACCCCCAATTGTTGGAGGATGCCATAAAAGATCGTGTGAAAAGAAGACGAAAACCAAAAGCCATCATACCCGTACATCTATATGGTATGCCTGCCAAAATGAGTGAAATCATTTCGATAGCGACACAGTATGAAATACCCATTATTGAGGATGCTGCAGAAGCGCTCGGATCTTCCATTAATGGAAAAAAATGTGGTAGTTTTGGTACCATGGGAGTCCTTTCATTTAATGGAAATAAAATTATAACCACAAGTGGAGGAGGAGCTTTACTATCTAATGATGAGGATTTTGTGAAAAAAGCACGTTTCCTCGCTACTCAAGCAAGAGATCCGGCACCTCACTATGAACACACTCACATTGGTTACAATTACAGAATGAGTAATGTCCTGGCAGGCATTGGCAGGGGTCAAATGCAAGTTTTAGATGACAGAGTAGCTGCAAGAAGAAATAATTTTGATCGCTATATTAATTTTTTTTCGCAAAAGAATCAGGAAGGTTACTCTATTAAATGGTCTTCAGAACCTGAAGGTTTCTTTTCGAATAGGTGGCTCACTACAGTTGTAATTGATCCAAAAGAAAATAATGGAATTTCAAGAGAAATATGGAGGAAAGCCTTTGAAATGGCAAATATTGAAAGCAGGCCCCTATGGAAACCGATGCATCTTCAACCTGTTTTTAGAGATATTCCTTTCTATGGATCTAATATCTCTTCAAAGCTATTTCAAGATGGTCTATGTTTACCTTCGAGCTCAAATTTGACAGAAAGTGACTGGGGTAGAATTCTTGATATATTAAATGATGTTTTGAAATAATTATTTTGAATTTAAATTTATTAAAAATATAAATAATTCATTATAAATGTCTTCCAATTTCACATTTAAAAGTATAAAATATGTCCTATAAAAAAGTACTTCAAAAACTATTAATAATTTTATTAAGTATTATATTTTAATAAAGGTGATATGTAATAAAATATTTATTATTAGTTGATAGAATTTAGATTAATTTTTTTCCAAATAAACTTTTAAAAATCGATTGATATTCAATTAAATTCAATTCCAATTAAAATCGATAAAATTAAAAACAAATTCTATCTGCCATTACATACATTTATATTTTAAACCTAAAATGTAATTATACCCATTGATTAAAAAGTTGTTAGCAGATTAAATGTAATTATTTTTTTATGTCGTATTTTTGTTTACATATTTTACCAAATACTTGCTAATTTTAAATTTTTCTTTAATCAGCTAGATTGAAATTATTTTTTTTACTATTTAAACAATAATTTAATTAATAAATAGATCAATAGTTAAAATTTCAAACCTTTAAAGTATTTTTCATTAAATATTGTTTATCTAATATTATATTTAACTTTATTTTTATAAAGTATATGCTATCAAATTTAAATGTAATTTCAAAGTATTTTGTACCTTATATAATACAAATTTTATTTTATTTTATTTAGGTCAAATTTAATTAATAAAGCACGCTCTAATTGGAAATAATTTTTTTTTTAAATTATTGTATTTAAATTTATTACCTAATATATTTAAAAACCATTATTTTTGCAGCTAAAATTTTTTTCAATGAAAAACAATTTTGTCTTATTTGTTCTTTTTCTGGTTTTTATCTCATCTTGTGTAAGCCGAAAGAGACTGACTTACTTTAGAGGATCTGCGAATCCAGAAATACACGTTGACTCAGCTGAGTTTCAATCAAGACTTCTTTTAAAATACAAATTGCAAGTTGGTGATTTTATTAAAGTTGAGGTAATTACCGCAAACAGGGAAGTATATGAGATTTTTAATATTAACAACCTACAGCAAATCCCATTTATGGGTGGGGGGGGACAAGGAAGTGGTTTAGATCCTATATTTTATCTATCAGGATATACTATTGATATCCATGGTAATATAAATTTACCAATAATTGGTGAAATAAACGTAGCAGGGAAATCAATTTTTGAGGCTCAGGAAGCTGTCGAAAAGGAATTACATAAATTTTTTGAACCTGGTACAGTCAGTGCTAAATTGACATTTCCAGGAGTCAATATTAAAGTAATAGGAGATGTACGAAGGCCCGGTAGATATGTCTTTTTTAGGAATTATGTGACTGTAATTGACGCATTAGTCGAAGCCGGCGATATAGATTTCGTCGGTGATCGCACTGATGTAGAAATAATACGAATGACATCAAATGGTTATATTTTTAAGAAATTAGATTTAACTGATAGAAATGTATTATCCAGCCCTGATATATTTTTGGAGCCTAACGATATTATTAATGTAAAGCCATTACCGGCTAAGAGCTGGGGTATTGGAACTACAGGATTTCAAACATTTTCAGGTATACTTAGTGTCATTACCTCGTTATTAACTTTGATAATAGTTTCCAGAAGTTTAAATTAATACCACAGATATGAATTTCAATCAGCAATCCTCCAATAATTTTACTTTTGAACCCTCTTCACAAGATAATAATTTCTTTGATTACCGGATAATTTTATTAAAAATAAAAAAATATTGGTATCTGGTAGTTACCTTTGGCTTTTTAGGATTATTCATCGGTGCCATTGTTAATAAATATACAACACCTATTTATCAGGGTAAATCACTTATACTTCTTAAAGATGGAGATAAGTCTGGTCCTAATATGGATATGTTACTTATATCCATGGGTTATTACAATCCAAGGTTAAAATTTGAAAATGAAGTTCTAATTTTACAAAGTAGTCGATTAGCAGAAAAAACACTAAAAAATCTTAATTTTTTCTATTCAGTATACAGTGAAGGAAAATTTCAGAAAAGTGAAATTTATGGAAATGATTTACCATTTAAAATAGAATTTGATTTAGAACATCCTCAAACGTTATCTCTTATAAAAATACAAATAAACAATGATGAATCATTTACAATTACTCTAAAAGATGTGGATGACAGTAAATATATTAAAACATATAACTTTTTGACAGATTCTGTTCAGCCTTGTGTAAATAATTTTCGTGAAGGCTCTTTTAATTTCAATGAATGGTTAGAATTCGACTGTTTTAAATTTAAAATTACAAAAAATAAAGATATAAAACAAGGTGTTTATTACTTGCAATTCAATAATATTAAAAGTTTATCTGATTATTACTCAAAACAAATAAAAATTGAGCCAGCTGCAAAAAGTTCTTCCGGTGTGATAATTTCATTAACTGGTACCAATAAAAATAAAATTAAAGATTATTTGAATGTTTATGTTCAGTCTTACATTGATTTTGGACTTGAGCTCAAAAAATCTTCCAGTTTATCAACTTTGAATTTTATAAATGATCAACTTCAAATCATAGAAGATAGCTTAAATTTTGTTGAAGGCATTCTTCAATCCTATCGTTCCTCTAATTTAGTTATTGATATTAGTGCTGAATCATCCGAGTTGTTGTCAAAATTGACTGATGTCGACGTAAACATTGCATCGATTAATTTAAGATTAAATTATTACAAATATTTGGAAAATCAAATGAAATTAAACCAAATCGATAATCAAGTAACTAAATTAGCTATTAGTGGTCTAGATGATCCTATCATTTTAAACTTAGTTCAAAAATTAAACGATTTGCTCAATCAAAAATCAAGATTTTCTAATTTGACATTAGACAACCCATATTTAAAAGAGATTCAACAACAAATACAAAGTACTCAAGAAGCAATACAAAACAATATTACTAACATGCGAAAAATATTAGAAATGGAATTATTTAGTCTTCAGAAAAGACAAAAAACTCTTGAAACTCAATTAAGCAGAGTACCAAAATCAGAACTTGATCTTTTACGTATAAAAAGAAAATTTGAGTTGAATCAAACACTATTTACATTTTTATTACAGAAAAAGGCAGAAGTAGGGATTAGTGCTGCAAGCACTCAAACTGATGTTCAGATTGTTGAAGATGCAATTATTAATAACGTACCATTATCGCCAAAAAAAGGAAACAACATTATGATAGGGCTGATTATTGGATTATTACTTCCTGTATCATATTTTTCATTAACATCAATCTTTGATAACAAACTACGTTCACCTCAGGATATTGAAAAATTAATTAACCTACCAATAATTGGTTTAATCGGTCATAATAAACGACAAGGTAATCTGACTGTTCTGGAATATCCGAAGTCGGTCATTGCTGAAAATTTCAGAGGTATCAGGTCTAATTTAGAATTTTTCAGACCCACTACAGACAGAAAACTTCAAGTAGTGTCGGTAACATCCTCTATACCGGGAGAGGGTAAGACATATGTTTGCATCAATCTGGCGAGTGTCTTGGCAATGGGTGGAAAAAAAACAATCCTCATTGGTGCGGACCTTCGAAAACCAAAAATTTATATGGATTTTGGAGG
>CALHRB010000084.1 GCA_938038165.1 Candidatus Kapaibacterium sp.
GATGGTAAATCAACTGAAGTCTCTTTTGAGCATTTGATTGATGCTAATATTTCCTCTCTTGGCATTAATGGCTTATATTCTTATGATTTTTACAAAAATCTTTCAGGACATTTTGGTTTGAGAGTTGGATTCCCCATTGTAGGAACATATAAGCAAAAGGAGGAAATTATTAAACCGGCTGATAAAGGGACATTTTTCGATGGAACAAGGGTGCGTAATCAAAATTCAGGGAATATTCCCGAACTGAATGGATTGCAATTGGCAGTCAATCTTGGTTTTAGTTATCAACTCCCACTTAACAGAAAAAAGTGGTTATTTCTTGTTCCTGAACTTTTTTACAGCTATAATATTACAAATTTAATAAAAGAAGTTGATTGGAATTTGCACTATCTTAGATTAGGTGCGTCTATAAAATACAGAATTCCACCACCACCACCTCCTCCGCCACCACCACCACTATTGCCACCCGATCCGGATTATCCTTCTCCGCCAAAGCCACCTGTTTTGTTTGCTGAGCTGGATATTATACAATTAGACACAAATAAAAACGTTCAAAAAAATTTTAAAATCAAGATAGAAGATTTCACATCTTTGAACCTTAGACCTTTACTCAATTATATCTTTTTTGATGAGAATTCTGCTGAAATTCCAAAAAGATATCACCAGCTTAAAATAAATCAACCAAATAGTTTCCAAATAAAGGATTTATCAAATTTAGATGTTTTACCAACTTATTATCACATTTTGAATATCGTGGGAAAACGTTTAAAAGAGATACCTACTGCAAAAATAACTTTAACAGGGACAAATCAGAATTTTAATGAGGAAAAAGGAAATATTGAACTTTCTGAACGCAGAGCTCTGGCTGTGAAAGACTATTTAGTAAACGTTTGGAATGTTAATGAGAGCCAGATTAAAACTATTGCCAGAAATCTCCCAAAGGAACCTGCTAATAATAACGAATTAGGTGGTCCTGATGAAAACCGAAGAGTTGAAATTTTATCCGATGACTGGAGAATTCTTGAACCTGTTATTACTGGTGATACTTTGAGGAAAATTTCTGAAACAATTATTAGATTTTTACCAAAGATTAAGTCTGACGCTGGTTTGCTTGAATGGACTATTGATGTTAAACAAAATCAGAAAAATCTAATTAGATTTTTTGGGGAAAAGGAAACCGATAAAATTGACTGGTATGTTAATCAAAAAGATACTTCTGTACCAAAGCAGGGTGGTCTTCTTGAAGTAAGCCTGAAAGCAAAAGACAAACTCGGTCAGGAAGTTAAATCAGAATCCAAAAAAATCCCAATAGAGCAATTAACAATTGATAAAAAAAGATTAGAAAGAATTGCTGACAAAGAGTTTGAGTATTATAGTCTTATTCTTTTTGATTATGGCAAATCAGACTTAGGAAAAGAAAATCGCTCGGTTTTGGATTTTGTTAAAAGCAGAGTTTCGGATAAATCAACAGTTACCATTACTGGCTATACCGACAGTATTGGTGATGATGAAACGAACCTGAAGCTTTCGGAAGCCAGAGCAAAAGCAGCGGCTAAGAGACTTAACATACCTAACGCCAAGGTGTTTGGTGTTGGTGAGTCCGAATTGCTTTATGACAACACCTTACCCGAAGGAAGATTCTACTGCAGAACTGTTAAGATAACAATAGAAACGCCAGTACAAGAGAATTGATGCTTGAGGTAATTAAAATTAATAATATTGACGATCCGAGAATTTTCCTTTATAAAAATTTAAGGTTTACCCCTAAAACACATCAAGAAAAAAAACTCTTTATTGCCGAGGGCAGAAGACTTGTCAAAAAATTATTAGAAACTCAAATTCGGATTTATTCAATTTTAGCTACAGAAGAATTCATCTCAGAGAATGAAAAAATTATTTCAATCCGAAAGGATGAAGAAACTAAAATATATTCAGCAGATAAAAAATTAATGGAATTAATTGTAGGTTTCAGGCTTCATTCCGGTGTTATGGCTCTGGCTTATCAGCCTAACGATGTCGGGAATGCTGATTTTGAAGGTATAATAGTTGCTACTAATGGAATTAACAACGCAGAAAATATTGGTTCTATTATTCGGAATATGGTTGGTTTTGGCCTAAAAAATATTATTATTGACAATAAATCGGCATCTCCTTACCTTAGAAGAGCTGTAAGAGTCTCAATGGGTAGTATTTTCTATTGCAATGTCAATCATTCAGCAAATCTGACCAATGATATACGATTTTTAAAGGAAAAAGGCTATAAAATTGTGATAATTGAGATATCAAAGAATTCTGAGTTATTGTTTGATTACGAATTTGACGAAAAATCTCTTATAATCTTCGGAAGCGAAGATCATGGAGTCGAAACGGAAATATTTGAATTGAGTGATATAATTCTCAAAATACCAATGTCCGATAGCATTGACTCTTTTAATGTTTCATCAAGTTCGGCGATTGTATTTTATGAAATATCAAGGACAAAACTCAAGAGATAATTTATTTCCATTGGAAGAAACCGTTACAGTCTTTCATAATTCTTCCATTTTCTGCAGCTTCGCAAACTTTTTTCCAAAACCATTGACCAAAGCCTTTGCTTTCGAAATCATCCGGCTGCATGTGACAGATATCATAAGTTTTGTTAGTTTTTTCGTGAAGTAAGTAAAATTTGCCTGGTTTTTTCGTTTTAATAAAACTTTTCAGATCGTTAAAAGATTTGATTGAAATTGTTATTTCTTTTTCTCCTTCGGCAATCTCATACGTAACATGAAGTAGCAGTAAATGTTCTCGAAGAACTTCAAGCCCATGATTGAATTGTTTTTCTGTTACCTTATAATCCTCAGCAATTAAAATGATTGAGTGCGATAAAAATAAAATTATTGAGAAAAGTAATAAAAATAAAATAGATTTTTTCATTTGACCTCCATAAAAAATTTCACCAAAATAGT
>CALHRB010000085.1 GCA_938038165.1 Candidatus Kapaibacterium sp.
GATGGGTTAACAAAAATATAGTAATTAAAATCCTTGTTTTGCAATATGTTTTTTATTTGTGTTATAGTGCCTTGATTGGGTATATATAATTGAAACTCCAAATCATACCATTCATAACCGGGTGTTACTCTCAATTGTTGAATAGTTAATAGTTTTGCATCACGTTCAGTATTAGTTGTATCACAGGATGAAAGAAATAAAGAAAAAATAAACAGAAAAAAGAAAATAACAGTAATCTTCATTTTTAACTTTCTTTCAGAGAAATTGACAAACAATTAAATAACACAAAACGTTGAAATTTGTTGCAAATTTTATGTAACTTTGAAGTAAAATTATTGTTAATATGATGAAAATTATAAGTTTTGTTCAATTTCAGATGAAAATAAAATTTTTACATATTCCAATTATTTGCATTAAAATTACAATTGTTTATTTTGTTTTATTTATTGCATTATCCTCCTGCTCAGAAACAGGGACAGAAAATAGCACCAAAATCAGCGATAAATTATTTGAAGTTCCGCTGGGCTTTCCTAATGTAAACTTTCCTGATGATAATCCTTACAATCCTGTAAAAGCTGAGTTAGGAAGACGATTATTTTACGAAAGAAGACTATCCAAAGATAATTTATTGCCTTCATGTTCCCATTGTATGAAACAATCAAATGCATTTGCAGATTGTTCGCCTGTCAGTCTTGGATATGGTGGAGACCCCGAAACAAGGAATACGATGTCATTGGCAAATGTTGCATATAGAAAGTCTCTGTTTTGGGATGGAAGAGGTAAAAGAATTGAACAACCGGCTTACCGTAGTCTTTTCCTGCCATACATACTAAATGGAGATACCAATGAAATTGAGCAGAAACTCAAAGCTGATCCAATTTACCCTGAATTGTTCAGAAAGGCTTTTGGTGAAAATGCTGAACCTAAAGCATACCTCATTGCCAAAGCAATTGCAACTTTTGTAAGAACCTTGATTTCAGGTAATTCAGCTTACGATAAATATATCAGAGGCAATAAAACAGCAATGACCCAAAGCCAGATTCGTGGTATGAAGCTTTTTTTCAGCGAAAAGACGAATTGCTCCAAATGTCACATTGGTTTTTTGTTCACTGACGAAAAATTTCACAACACTGCCGTTGTAACTCATTATTTCGATAGAGGCAGATATTACATAACAAACAATTTTCAGGATTTAGGAAAATTTATCACACCCACACTGAGGAATGTCGAAGTAAATCCACCATATATGCACAACGGAGAATTGAATACACTTGAGGAAGTAATCGAACATTACAATCGTGGTGGCAGACTATTCATAAACAAAGATACTTTGATTCGTGCTTTGAACTTAACTTATCAGGAAAAAGTTGACCTCATCAATTTTTTAAAAGCTTTGACAGACTGGGAATTTATAAATAATCCAAAATTTGGTAAACCATCAAACATGAAATAATAGATAAAATATGAAAATTCTATACCTTTTAAATATTTTTCTGTTTCTTCTGTTATTTTCCTGTAATGAAAATACAAGCGTGTCAGATAGAAATTCAAATAAATACAACTTTGATAAACCAGATGATTTCCCCGAAATAATTTTTCCCGAGAACAATCAATATTCTGATGCAAAAGCATTTTTAGGACAAAAACTATTTACCGAAAAAATACTTTCCCGAAATAATTCTATATCCTGTGCCTCTTGCCACTTGCCCGAAAGAGCCTTTTCATCCGGCAGTCCAGTTTCATTTATTATTGACAAAGACTTAACAGTTCGAAACGTCCCAACAATTATGAATGTTACGTATAATAAAATTTTCAACTGGGATGGCAGTTCCAACAATTTGGAAGATATGATTTATAAGGACTTGACTCTGCCAACCGTCTTTTATAATGATACCAATATAATCGTCCAGAGATTAAACCAAAATCCAGATTACAAAAGATTATTCTTTGAGGCTTATGGGACTTATGATATAAAAGCTTACCAAATATCAAATGCTATTTCCGTTTTTGTTAGAACTTTGATATCAGGAAATTCAAGGTACGATAAATTCAGAAGAGGAGACAAAAATGCCCTGAATGAAAGCGAAAAGCGAGGCATGGATATATTTTTCAGCGAGAGGACTAATTGCAGCAAATGCCATTCAGGTCTGTTGTTTACTGATAATCAGTACCATAATACAGGTACAACTAC
This sequence comes from Candidatus Kapaibacterium sp., assembly GCA_938038165.1. Taxonomy (GTDB): domain Bacteria; phylum Bacteroidota; class Ignavibacteria; order Kapaibacteriales; family UBA2268; genus CALHRB01. Next base: position 2,192 of record CALHRB010000085.1, read on the forward strand.
ACATTATTTTGACCTGGGAAGATATTATGTTACTAAGAATCATAATGACAGGGGGAAGTTCAAAACCCCTACTTTACGAAATATTGAACTGACTTCTCCGTATAAACATAATGGGGAACAAATCACTTTGGAAGATGTAATTGATAACTATAATTCTGGAGGGAAGTTTTTTATAAATAAAGATACATTGATAAAAGAACTTAATCTTAATCAGCAAGAAAGAAAGGATTTAATAAATTTTCTTAAATCTTTGACAGATGAAAAATTCAAAAAATAGAAATTCAAATAATACTTCAAGAAGAGATTTCCTGAAGCTAATGTTGACTGCCAGTATTTTCAGCTCATCCTATCCTCATATTCTTCTGGGCAAAGAAGAAGGTGATATTTTCGAAAAGTCTGATAGTATATTGGGTTATTTCCATATCGAACTTGACAAATACCCCGTTCTTTACAATGTATGGGGTAGCGTCAGATTATATGTTGATGGAATTGATCCAAGGGAGCATTATCCAAAAATCTTTATTACAAGAGTGCCCGTCGAGGAATATGGTAAAGAATATGTATCAGTAACTGAATTGTGTTCTCACGAGGGTAATATATTGGAAGATTTCAACCCTGAAACCCATCTTTTTGAATGTGTAAAGGGACACGGCTCACTATTCTTCCCCGATGGCAAGCCATTCTGGGGCGAAGCACTTAAAATCGCAAAACCTCTTGTCAGCTACAAAGTTAATTATTTTGGCGGTAATGTCCTAAATGTTGAAGTTAATGCACTCAAAACAGACTTCTACTCCGAAACTCAAAATTTAAGCTATTTAAGGCAAAATATTCCAAATCCCTGCTCAAATTCCACTTTGATTGAATTTGGATTAGAAAAGACCGCTGATGTAAAAATTCTCTTATATTCAATTAATGGTAAATTAATATCAGAACTTTACAACCAATTGACTAACGAAGGAAATCACAATTTAACCTTTGACACAATAGGTCTTCCTTCGGGTGTATATTTATATAAAATGTTTGTCAACAACATCCCCATTCACACAAAAAAATTGACTAAAGTTTGAAACAATGATTAATAACACGAGAAGAAAATTTTTAAAACAATCCACTAAAATTTTAGGAACTGTTAGTCTTGCCTCACCTTTATCATTCTTGATAAATTCCTGTGAAAACTATTGGGAAACTGAAGATAAATCTGAAATCATTGAAATTAATCTTGATTTAAATGATAAAAAATATTCCCGCCTCAATACTGTTGGTCAAGGAATAATCATTTCTTTCGGTAAAGCTAATTATGGAGTGCCTGTTATTATTGTAAAAATTGATGATAAGAATTATAAATGCTATTCCTCGATGTGCACTCATAACAATTGCTTTGGAATTCAGGCATTAACATTTTTTGATATTCCTAATAGCAACGTTAGACCACCAATAGGAATGACTGGGGACAATCGTCACATTGTTTGCACATGCCACGGCTCTCGTTTCGATGCATTTGACAACGCTAAAGTCGTTCAAGGTCCAGCCGAAAGACCTTTAAGGCAGTTCAAAACTGAGTACAACACAGAAACAAAGATACTTAAGCTATTCCTTAAATAATTTAAGCTTTTGGATGTGATTTTTTGTAAGCTTTTTTAAGCCTCTCTACTGAAACGTGAGTATAAATCTGGGTTGTTGATAAAGATGAATGCCCAAGCATCTCGCTAACAGATTGAATATCTGCCCCGTTGTCTAATAAATGAGTTGCAAAAGTGTGCCTTAGGATATGAGGACTTTTCTGGGAATTTTCAGTAACGGTTTTAAGTAGCTTATTTATGATTCTATATGCATCCACAGGGCTTAATTTTGCACCACTTTTTGAGATAAACAAAAAATTTACTCTCTTGTCTGGTATTAATAGATTCCTTAACTTAATGTAGTTTTTTAATGATTCAATTGCTTTTGAACCGACAGGCACAGTTCTTTCCTTTTGTCCTTTGCCAAGAACCCTTACAGAGTTCCTTGATAAATCAATATCAGATAGTAAAATGTTAAGTGCTTCGCTTATACGTAAACCAGAACTGTATAATAATTCGATAAGCGCCTGGTTCCTCGCTTGAATTGGGTCATTGGCATCAAGTGAATCTATAACTCTATTAATTTCATCTTTTAGGAGAAAAGAGGGTAATTTTTTATCTAATTTTGGGGTTGGAACCAGTGCCGCAGAATTTTTTTCAATAATTCCCTTTTTGTGAGCAAATTTGAAAAAGGATTTTATCGCTGAAATCTTGAGTTTAAGGCTCGTTTTACTATATCCTTTATCATTAAGCCACCCGAGAAAAGGTCTGATATCATTGAGTTCAATGTCCTCAATTTCCAAAGAGTTGATTTCCATTTCACCCAAAAAATCAAGAAATTGATTTAAAGCATAGTCATAAGCTTCAAACGTCTTTTCTGAATAATTCTTTTCGACTTTGAGGTACTTCCTGAATGATTCTATTACTTCTAAAATTTGCATCAGTGTAACAATTTCCCCCTAAATGTGTTTACATATATTGAAAACGCAATTAATATGCCATTGTTGTTTAATCTTATGTTTTAAAAATTATTGATTAATTCTGAAATTTATTTTATTTTACCTGCTTAAATATTAGGGTTTTGATTTATGAATACAATCATTAAATTTTTATTAATTCTAAGCATTTTATTTTGCTTCACAAGAAATATCCATTCACAGGATCCTTTGATATCATATATTATACCCGATATCGTTGCTCCGGGGATGAATTCTTATATAGAAATAGTAGGACCTTATAATAACAACAATGGTTTTGGCAACGATGGTTTTTATTTGAATAATTCTGGGGACAGTGTCAGAGTTGTTCCGGTCAATCTCTCCGATACTAACAAAATTATTTTTGGACCGGCTATTGTTACATGGAATGGCAGGCTAATTTCAACTCAAGTGTTTGCTAAACCAAACCTGAATCCAAACTCAAGCTATTGGGCTGAACTCAATCAAGAATGGAGAATTCCGATAAGAGTAATAGTGCAAAAACAATCGAGACTTTTTTCAAATGTTGATACAATATACATTGTAAAACCGTCAACTGTAGGCGTTTTGAGTAATTTCAATACAGTCTTTGGAGACGGGAATTTACCAAGACGTTCGAGAAGGGGCGCCATCATAGCTGATTCTATAACACTCAGTGATGTTGCCTATACTGTTTCTACAATTGACTGTGATCCATATATAGAAGGCAATCAAGGGTACCTTCCATTTATATTGATAGCAAAAGGTAAAATAAACGGAAGTGCCCGTAATTCTGCCATTAATGTTAATGGTGGACTTGGTAGAACACAAAATGCCGGACCCGGTGGAGGAGGTGGCGGCGGAAATTTCTGCGATGGAAGTTTATTGAACCCTTTGATTGGAAGTGATGGCGGAGATGGATTCACGGGTGGTGGTCCCGGAGGAAGAAACGCAGCAGCAGGCGGAACGAATGCATTTCAAAGTTACGGTTCTGGAACTGGTGCCGGTGGAGTCAGTCTAAACGGTGTTCCACCTCCGACTTTAGGATGGTATGAATCCTCCGGCGGTGGAACAGGTCATCCATTCGGGCTTTCGGGTTTTGGATGCGTTAATGGTGAAAGTTGCAGCCCAAATGGTGGCTTTGGTGGAGGCAGTGGCTACAGACAAAATTCCAACGGTGGAAGTGCCGGTTATACTACAGCTGGACTCCCGTCCTTTGGTTCATTAATCAATGGTGGACAAATTCACGGTAATCCTCAGGGTATTCCCATCGCCGGTGGTTCTGGAGGTGCAAGCGGCAACCCACAATCTATTCATTCTTGTTCGGGCTCTGGCGGTGGTGGTGGAGGTGCAATAAGAGTTTTTTCAAGGCACAACATTTACAATTTAAGACTAAATGCAAACGGTGCTAATGGTGCAACAAGCTCAAATGGCTCCGGAGGTGCAGGTTCCGGGGGCTTCGTCTCTGTTCAATCAAAACTTTCGATTTATAATGATACAATTTCCGCCATTGGGGGCACTGGCGGTGGATTAGGTTTAGTCCTATTTGATGCCCCTTCGTATTCTAATCTTTCTTTCTATCCCCCTATTTCCAATTTTACAAGAGGTATTACTACCGATACGACTGAATTTGTCAGAAAAAAATTCAGAATAACCGGCAGCAAGAACTTTTATGCTCGATCCATTCAAATTTACATAAAACCCGAACGTGGCAATTGGTACTTAGATACTAACTTCACCGGTCTCCAAAATCAAACCAATTGGTCAAAGGAAATCACATTAGATGGGAATGATTCATTGTATTTCCTTGTTGCTGTTCAGGATTTTGATTCATCTTTCACAAGCCAATACTTTGCATTTCATCGTTATACTACTTCACAATCATCTGCCAATATTCTGAATTTAATGAAATATCCTGACATTACTGGCGATACATTAAGAAAACTAAGTAATTTTAGTTGTCCAGATGCAGAAGTTTTTGATGATGCTGTCATTAAAAATGTCGGAACCGCTCCCCTGTTATTAGAGATGGGAAGTGCTACCTTCAAAAATGGCAATCTTGGATTTTCGCTTGTATTTCCAAGGAATCAGGTTTATGTTTATCCAAAGGACTCTATTAAAATACAAGTCAAATTTGTTTACAGAAAAGGTCAATATGGAATCATCAGAGATACACTCGAATTTCAGCATAATGACGGAGTTTCGCCAAGTCGTCCATGGAGAATTGCTTATCAAGTTCAGATTGATTCCTTGTATTTCGAAACTTATAATTCCGATTTAACAAAAAAAGTAGATACAGTTGATTTTGGTTCTCTTTGTTTAGGTTCAAATCAGGAAGTATTGCTAAACATCAAAAATTTATCTATAATCCCACTCGATTTTGAACAACCTCAATTTGAGAGTAATCTTAACTTTAGTGGTACTTTGACTAATTTTGATAACGTTCCCCCTCAGCAGTCCGCTGAATTTAGAGTAAGGTTCTCACCTAAACAGGAAGGTATTATAATTTCGAAATTATTCATCAAAAGTAAGCAGTGCCCCACACTTATTGATACAATTTTATTGCGTGGGTTCGGAATAAAAATTGATATCCCAACAGAGAAACCGATAACTTATAACATTGATACACTTGATTTTGGGAATGTTTGCCTAAATCAATCAAGATCGGTTGATTTCATTTTAAGGAACCGTTCGAATATTGATATAATTATGCAAAACCTATTAATAGCTCAAAGTCCAGAGCATTTCCAGGTAGAATTTATTTCCAAAAGAAATCTGAAAATTAATGATACATCACTTGCAAAAATTTCATTCAATCCTAAACGCATTGGTTTCATTCAGGGAAGATTATTGTATAACTCACTGGAATGCCCTGACACCTATGATACTCTTGTTTTGATTGGGAAAGGAGTAAAAAGCAAACTTATTTTTACTTCAGGCGGAACTTTTGGAAGTGTGAAAGTTGGGAACAAAGAGATAATCGAGTTAGTATTAGTCAATGAAGACGAAGGTGATGTCTATATTGAGTCACTTCCAACATTGACGCCGCCTTTCAGATTTATTAACTCAACCCCGACACCACCGGTTATTTTGCAAAAAAATCAGGAAATGCGAATTCAGATCGAATTCGAGCCACAATCAGAGGGTGTTTTTATATTAGATTATAAAGTCTTCTCTGTTAATCAAAACTTTGCTTGCGAAGATACTGCCGAAATTAGACTCAACGGTGTTGGAACAACTTCTCAGGTTCAAATTAGTGCTGATTCTGTCTATTTCGGAAGAGTTCTATGGTGCCAGAATATTCAAGACTCAATTTTCATTAAAAATGGCGGCTCTGCTACATTTAAATTAAAGAAACCTGCAAGAATAGAAGGCAAGGATAAAGATAATTTTACTATAGCTTCTGAACCTCTTACCATTGATGTTATGCCCGGGGAATATAAATATTATTATGTACGGTTCTGGGGTCAGCCCGGGCCCGATGGATTAAAGGAAGCAATTCTCGTTGTTGAAACAGATGATCCTCAAAAGCCCGAGTTAAGAATAAAACTGACTGGATTTATTGAAAAGCTTAATATATCTTTTTCACCTTCGGAATTGAACTTTAATCCAACTTTAATAACTGAAACGGAAAAACTGAACGTCAGAGTTAATAATAATGGAACATTCCGCAGGCATATCTATGCCGTTGCAAGTAGTAATAATCAATTTACTGTGCAACCACAAGTGGCAGATCTCGAAGCCGGCGGATTTGCAGACTTCGAAGTAACATTTTCACCAACGACAGCTGAACTTCACACTACCTCTCTGCTTTTCAGGTTTGATACACCTTGTTCGGATTCAATCTCGATGACTGCTTACGGAAGAGGTACAATTGGTGATTATAAATATACCGAAAAAATCAGTTTTGGCAATATTGCCGATTGTGAAGAAAGTATTGATAGTATTTTGGTTTCAAGTATTTCTTCGACCGGCGCTCAAATAGATACAATGATAATCTCTGGTGCAGATGCAGGATTATTCAGATTTATTAATGATGTCGTTTTTCCATATGTTTTGAATGGGAGAGAACCTTTAATTAGATATATCGCTTTCAATCCGAAAGGAGCATCAGAAGGCATAAAAAAAGCAACAGTTATCACAAAAGCTTCATTAAAAACAGTTAAGACAGAATTGTTAACTGAATTGACCGGTGAAGTGAAATCACCTGCAAAAATTAATCCTCAACAACTCAATTTTGGCTCTGTCATTGTTAGTTCAAGCATCCAGAATCGAATAACTGTTACTAACATCAGCAGTAATTCTTTCAGGATTAAAGAAATACTTCCATTGACCTTACCACTGATATTTAATTATTCTCCTGATTTAAAAAATTATCTTTTATCTCCGGGAAATTCAATTGATATTAATATTTCTTTTTCCCCTATTTCCGAAATTCAATATTCAGATGTATTAAAAATAGTACTTGAGCTTACTGATTGCGAGGATACAATCTCCGTCAATCTGCTGGGAAATGGTATTCCCCCGCTTTCAGCCGCTCTAATTCTTCCTGAATTGATAGTTGAACCAACACTTAGAGCATTTAAGCTACCATTAAGGTCAGTTATAACGAAATCAATAAATCAAAATGTAAAAGCAAACCTGAGAGCTACTTTTTCATATAATAAAAATCTACTTAATGTGTTTTCAATCACTAATGGAAAAATTGATAAATATGAGGCTTTGGGTGATTTGGTTTACCTCACTTTCATTATTGATTCAATTGCATTTAAATCCGATACAACAATTTTAGCAGAGTTTATTTGTGATGCCTTACTTGGAGATGTCGAATTCACTGATTTGGTGTGGAATGAAATCAAATTCGAACCTATCAATGTTATAAGTAGTCTCGATACCGTCAATGGAAAGTTAACTAACATAATTTGTAAAGAGGGTGGCAACCGTTTAATTAAAAATGTTAATCCTCTTGATATTCAAATAACTCCAAATCCATCTGACGGCGTCTTCGAAATTGATATTAGTTATATCGAAAAAGGAACATATAATGTATATATCTCTGACGAAAAGGGTAAGCAAACACTCATTAACACATTCTATTCAATTAATGAAAAAGAGCACGGACTTTTTCCAAATCATAAATTTACTGTTGATTTGTCGAGTTTTTCATCAGGTATTTATTTCATAATTTTGAAGACACCTGAAAAAGTTAAAGTAAAAAAATTGTTTTTAATTAAGTAGAATATTAATTTTTGAAAAAAATAGAAATTTTAAAAAATCAAGAAAATTTTCCAAGACAAACATTAAAATGAGATTTATAGCTCTGTTTTTGATTTTTTTAGGTATTAGTGAAACAGGTTTAGCCTATAAAAATTTGGCTAAAGGAACTGACTTTTGGTTTGTTTTCATCAATAGGGGATTTAATGGTCGTGTTATGATATGTTCCGAAAAAGCAAATTCAGGAACAATATCAATGCCTCATCAAAACTGGTCTGAATCTTTTACTATTGATTCCAACTCCTGCACAAGTGTTGTTATTCCCAATCTTTACTATCATTTTCATTACAATCGTTTTTCAATAGAAAAAAATGGTATCCACTTGATAACAAAAGAGCCGGTAACCGTTTTTTCCTCTGAGGAATCAAATCTTGGAGATCACACTCTTATTTTGCCGGTTTATGCTACAGGAACTGACTACGTTATTTCCACTTATGACATAGGAACACTAAAAAATGATAATAATATTGACAACGCTTTTGTTATAGTTTCGGGGTATGATAACAATCAGATCGAAATTTCACCAAAAGTAAGATATTCAGATGCTAAAGATACTGTATTAACTTCATATAAAATTTTGCTCAATAAAGGCGAAACTTATCTGTATAGTGATCATGGCGATCTTACCGGTTCTAAAGTAAAATGTCTTGACGATTCCAAACCAGTCTCTATATTTGCAGGGAATTATAACACGGTAATTGATTCCAATTGTTATGACCCAAAAGAAGGCAATGATCCTATTTGGGATCAGGTTTACCCTTTGGAATCAATGGATAATGAATTCATTTTTGTTCCATTCAAATACCTCAACAATGGAAATATTGTTAGAATAATATCACTTGAAAATAATAACAATATTAGCATCAACAATAGAATTATTAAAACATTGAACGAGAGGGAATATTTTGATACACTTTTATTCAATCCTTCGACCATAAAATCAAACAAAAAAATATCAGTTGTTCAATTTTCACGCAACAAAGACTGTAACTATCCAAAAGTGAACAGAGATTTGGTTGGGGATCCGTCCATGCTGATTCTTCTTCCCGCTAAGGCTATGTTTACCGCCAATGTTACCTTCAGGACAATTGCCCTCGGTTTGGATAACATCAAAAGACATTGCCTGAATATAATCACTCATTCTCGCAATATAGACAAAATCTACTTAGATTCCCAAAATATTAGGACTTATTTAAAACCTTTTCCGGGAAATCCAAATTATTATTATGCTCAGATTGATATCGAAGAAGGCATTCATAATATCAATTCATCAGCAATGTATCTCGCATATCTTTATGGTTTTTCTGGTTATGGTCTGAATTATGAATGGGACGGAGGCTATTCTCTATCAATAGGATATGGATCAAATCTTACTTCATTCAAAACAGAACCTGAAAATCCAATTTGTGCCCAAACACTAATAGAATTCACCGCCATCACTCCTGAGGAAGTAAAGTTCTGGGAATGGGTATTCGAAGATAGCATCAGAATTTACGGGAAAAAAGTCTATTATGAATTTCCAAAATCTGGTGTTTACAATGTATCTTTATTGTCAAAACTGGACTCAACTGACACTGAGCCATGGGATATGGTTCAGGACGAAATAAAAGTCCTTCCTTTCATTAAACCGGAAATCAAAACTAACCCAGCCGACAAAAGAATCATTTGCAGAGGCGAAAGCCTTGTTTTATCTGTCGAAAACAAATATTATACTTACCGATGGTCAACGGGCGAAACTTCATCTTCAATTGTTATCAAAAGAGGTGGAATTTATACCGTCATTGTTACTTCCAATAATGGATGCGTTGGAAAGGCAAGCATACAAATTGAAGAATACAAAACAGAAAAGCCGGTCATTGAATTAATTGGGGATAACCCTTTTTGCGAAGGTGATAGCGTTATTTTGAAAGTTAGTCAAATATATTTAAGCTATAAATGGAGCAACGGAGATACAGTTCCTGTTGTTATTATCAGAAAGCCCATTAGTATTTATGTTACCACTATTGACAGTAATGGTTGTAGCATTTCATCTGATATTATCGAAATAAAAGGATACAGCAGCCCCAAACCAGACATTGTCGGGCCCGATGCTGTTTATAGTAATTTTACGGCAAAATATAAAATTGATTTTGTTTTAAACACTAAAATAAAATGGTTAGTAACTAATGGGACGATTATTGGAAAAGATGATGCCGAAGAAATAGATGTAACCTGGATAAATTTCGGAACAGGTTTCTTAGAAGTATTGCAGACTGATACAATAACTAAATGCAAAGGTTATGACAAGCTTTCCGTTAGTATTGATTCAAGTTTAAAACCTAAAATTACACCAAGCAATAATGTGCTTTGCGAAGGATCATATATTACTTTGACAGCTACCGCAGGTTTTGAAAATTATAAATGGAATACCGGGGATACCACAAGAGAAATCAAAGTTGACAGATCGGGCAAATACTTTGTTACTGTTACGAATAAGCAGGGATCGAAAGGTAATTCTGATACTTTGAATATAATTTTGGTTAAAAACCCCAAACCCATTATATCAGGACAGGATAAAATATGTAATGGTGAAACGGCGAATTTAACTTGTCTTCAGAAATTTACCAGATATCTTTGGAATACCGGCGATACGACACAGAGCATTATAATTGATAAACCCGGAGATTATGAATTAACAGTAATTGACTCTAATAATTGCATTGGTAAAGCTGTTTTCAAAGTTAAGCTGATTAGTTCCGGATTGACAGATTATTATGATTATGATTTTGGAAATGTTATTTTAAAACATAACAAAATCTATAAGATGGATTTAACTAATTCATCTTTTGATAACATTAAAATAGAGAAAATTGAATTAAAAAAAATATCAAATGATGCTTTCAAGATAATAAACAAAATTAATTATCCCCTGGTTTTATCTTCAAAAGAACAATTAACTCTTGAAATAGAATTTTCCCCTACTATAGAAAAATTTTATTTCGACAGCCTTATCATTTCCGTCAGTCAGCCTTGCAAAGAAATCATCAATATATATTTGTCAGGTTACGG
>CALHRB010000086.1 GCA_938038165.1 Candidatus Kapaibacterium sp.
CAACCTGATATATTACAAACAGTTGGGAAAAAATATGATGAGATTAAATGGAATGGCGGACATATTGGTAACAGGGAATTAGATCAAGGGCAGTATGAACAGATTGAAGAGAGATTTTTTGCTGATGATATTTTTACCTTAGTAACCAGAAAATTATATCTTCAAACTGGAGGATATGATACTACTTTCAGGTTCCAGTCGGAAGAATATGATTGGCAAGCCAGAGCAAAAAAACTAGGTTTTAAAATCTATTACACGCCAAAGGCAAAGTTATGGCATAAAGAAAGTATGACGATCGGCAAAAAATCAGCATTTAAAGCATATTATGATTCGAGAAATCCCTTATTGGTAATTTTAATACATAAAGATACTGATTTTTTCAGACAATATTTTTGGAATCATTTTGCTAATAATATTCTTCGTACTTCTTTAATATTCCTGCTGAAGGGAAGAATAAAAGTATCTTTTGCTGTTATAAGAGGTTTTATAAGTGCATTAATATGGGGCTTTAGAAACAAAAAGTTTACGCTTCAGCACTTTATTAAATTTAAATAATTTATGATTATTTTAATTGTTAAATTTGGTGCATTCGGTGATGTAGTGCGAACATCTTATTTTCTAAAGCCATTGCTGGATAAATATACAAATGCGAAAATATATTGGATAACCTCAACAAAATCTAAAGATTTACTCATCCATAATCCATTTATTTTTTACTTAACTGACAAATTTAGTGAATTGAAGAATATTTTTTTTGATTGGATAATTTCACTTGATGATGAATTCGAAATTCTCTCCGGGTTGAAAGAAATTAAATCCATGAAAATTACTGGTGCATATATCAATGACAATAATACAGTAAATTATTCTACGGATTCTGCATTATGGTTTGATATGGGATTAATTTCTAAATACGGAAAGGAAAAGGCTGATAGGCTAAAAAAACATAATAAACTAAGTCATAGTGAGATTTTTTCAAAAATACTTAAAATTGAAAATATAAAACCTTATTTCTTTAATTCGAAACAAATTGAATACGAAGTAAAATCTAATTTCGCTAATAATTATTATCACATTGGAATTAATAGTGGAGCCGGTAAAAGATGGCCTTCAAAATCAATGACTATAACCGAAGTGGTTAAGTTAATCAAGTATTTATGCTCACAAAAAGTGAATAATAAGCAAGTATTTATTAATTTGTTAGGAGGTGAAGATGAAAATGAGCGGAATAAAATTATTTTAGAGCTGACAGATAAGTGTAAATACATCAGAATACTGGATACAAGTAAATCTTTATTGAATTTTGCTGCAGTAATAAAATGTTGCGATTATATTATTTCAAGTGATTCATTAGCTTTACATCTTGCTATTTCACAGGGAGTTAAAAATCTAAGCTTTTATGCTCCAACTTCTGCCAGTGAAATTGATGTTTTTGGAACTGGTGTAAAAGTCATTTCCACATCAAATGATTATTGTAATTATAAGTCTGAATGTGATAATTCTTCAATAACAGCTGAAAGAGTTATTAAATCTTTTAACAATCATTTTTTACAAAATAATTAGTTATTATTGTGAAAATAGCTCTTGTAAGTTTCGGTCATGCTGATTCGATAATTTCGTTGGCCAGAAATCTCTCAGTTAATAAAGATATTTATTTAGACCTTTATTATGTTTTTTCGAAAAATCATTTCAAAAATAATATTATTGATTTATCAGATAAAGATATTAGAATTGGTTTAAAGAACGAAATTGAAAGTAAAGGTTATCTCTCTCAGCAAATTAATAAATATATAAATAGTGGATTTAAAGTATTTTTCTTCTTTTTTTACAATCAAAAAATTTACTCCTTTACGAATATAATTCTTTCACTTAAACTTAGTCTAAAATTAAGAAAATATCATATTGTACATTTTAATGGAACGAATGGAGTATTACCGTGGTTAATTTTTTTTCTTTTCAGAAAAACACTCGTTTTTACAATTCATGATTATCATCCACACTCCGGAGAAGAAGCCAAAACTACCCATGGCCAGTTATTTAATAAAATGTTGATGAAATATAAAATAAAATCAAGACATATTGCAGTAATTCAAAACAAAACAGATTTTACTAATATTGTTAAAAACGAAAATAAAATAAGGAATTTATACTTTATACCTTTTGGTCCTCTTGAAATCTATGAATACTTTAGGGTTGACAATATTAATTCATTCTCTGATCTCAAAAGTGATTTGCTTCTTTTTGGTAGAATTTCTCCGTATAAAGGAATTGAGTATTTATTAAAATCATTTGAAAAACTATTGAGTTTTTACCCAGACTTAAAACTTATAATTGCAGGTGCTGGTGAATTACATTTCTCATATAATTTCGATAAATATTCAAATAATATTAAATTTATCAATAAATTTATAAGAAGTGAAGATCTTTATGTTTTAGTAAAAAATACCAAACTTGTTGTATGTCCTTATACAGATGCAACACAAAGTGGAGTAGCTATGACCGCCTTTGCTCTTGGTAAGCCAGTTGTTGCTTCAGATGTTGGTGGATTTTCTGATGTGATTTTAAATGGGGTTAATGGTTTTCTGGTTGAACCTAAAAATTCAGAAGCATTATTCAACATTTTATTAAAGGTATTTTCAGAGAATAATCTTATTGAACGATTAACTCAAAATATTATAAAAGGTCAGTTTTTACCTGAAGAATTTTGTTGGGATAATATTGCCACTAATTACATTAAGCTTTATAAATCAATAATAAAAATTAAATAAGAAAATAAAGATTTTATATATTATTGACGGTCTCCACGCAGGTGGTAGAGAACGACAGCTTGTTGAAATAATAAAATATATTCCGAGGACACATTATAAGATAGGTGTAATTACATTTAATAAAAACAAGCATTACTCGGAATTCGTAAAAAATAATGTTGATTTTTTTATTGA
>CALHRB010000087.1 GCA_938038165.1 Candidatus Kapaibacterium sp.
TGTAAGGAGTAGAAAAAATCAAATAAGACCCAACTTTTAGACATCTGAATAATTCATTTACTAAGTCTTGAGGCTCAACAATGTGTTCAATCACTTCCGAGCATATAATACAGTCGAAAAAATTATCAGGAAAAGGAAGATTAAGCAAATCTGAAACTATGCAGGAATGATTTGGATAATTAAACATTTTTTTTGCTCTTTCAATATTATTAGGGGCTATATCAAGCGAGCAGACATTTTTTCCTTTTGGACAATAATATTCAGCCACCCACGCTCTTCCAGAACCTGCATCAAGAATGGTATTAATATTTTCAGGAACTAAACTTATAATAAATTCACGCAATCGCCTTTCATCGTGGGCGGTTTCGCCAAATCTATCCTCAAAATAATCAAATTCTTCTGCATCTTTTTGATAATGGCTCAGATAGTTAAAATCTTTTTCATTAATTGTTTTGGTGTTTGAATTGGGTATAAAGTAAGCTATTTTCGATTTGATTTCGTATTTTTGATTCGCAGTATCTGTGAAATACCCGTTACCTTCAAAATAAACGAAATCAGAATATTTCCCTGTGCTATTAATTTCATTGAAAATTAATTCAGAAAAGTCCCGGGTAACTTTATCTCTCTCCATTCATTTTTGATTGATTAATTATTACATTTAAAAAAACTAATTTAAATAAAACAATCATTTTAAAAAATTTATAAAATTCTATAATTTAAATAAAAATAAACTCTAAATCGTTTTAAAATATATTTAAAATTATTGTGATTTAAAATGAGCAAATTTTTCTTTATTTTATTTTTTGTTGCTTTCAGTATTGAATCATTTCCCCAGTCATTTGATAATCCAGAGGGTATGAAAAAACCGATGCGGCGTTTCTATGAATTCTACAAAGAAAGAGCCTATCCGAACGACACAGTTGATTATGATGCTCGAATAAAAGCCATCAGGCAAATGGATAATCTGATTCATTCCAAAAATTCTAAAGAGCTAATGCTGGCTTTGCAACCCGAATGGAGAAATATCGGTCCATTTAACATAGGTGGAAGAATAAAATCTGTGGCTATACACCCCAAAAAAGATGGCTGGGTTTATGTCGGTGCTGCTGCCGGTGGTATCTGGCGAACTACTAATGGCGGAGAAAGCTGGGAACCAATTTTTGACTTCGAAAACGGTATCGCATTCGGCTCAATAGCCATTGACCCAAATAACCCTGATATAATTTATGCTGGGACAGGGGAAGCTGTCCTCAACAGCAGCGTCGTTTACCTTGGTGCTGGTCTTTTTAAGTCCACTGATGAAGGTAAAACTTGGAACGTAGTCGGATTAACGAATGTCGGAGCATTTTCCAAAGTCTATGTTCATCCTATGAATTCGAATTTGGTAGTAGCAGGAGCATTAAAAAGGAACCATGGATTTTATATTTCGAGCGACGCTGGCAAAAGCTGGGAAAAAAGATTCAACGGAAGTGTCTCAGATGTTTCAATCAATCCCAAAAATCCTAACGAATTCATAATAGGAGTTAACAGCAGCGGAGTTTATTTCACTTCCGATGCCGGTCTTAGTTGGGAGGAACGAAATACTGGTTTGGACGACAACATCGGCAGAGTATCTGTTCAATTCGCTCCCTCGAATCCTGATATCGTTTATGCTTTGATGGAAATCAGAGGATTAGGTTATATTTACCGAACCGAAAATAAAGGTAAATCCTGGCAAAGAGTTTACACAGGTACGGACGATTTCTTTAGGGGTCAGGGTTTTTACAATAACTTTATTGAAGTCCATCCAACAAACCCAAACATTGTCATAGCTGGTGGAATTGATCTTTTCAGAACATTCAGCGGAACAACATGGAATAATGTTACTTTTGGCTATTCCGGCGGTAATGTCCACGTTGATCAACATCATGCCGCTTTTGACCCCAAAAATCCCAATATCATCTATCTTGGCAACGATGGCGGTATGTACAAAAGTATTGACCTTGGAACTAACTGGACTGCTATAAACACGAACCTTCAGGTTACTCAATTCTATGGTATTTCTATTGACTACTCAAAGAGAAATCTCACCTATGGCGGAACTCAGGATAACGGAACCATTGGCAATCGAAATGATATATGGAGCATTGTTTCGGGCGGTGATGGCTTCAGAGTGGCAGTTGATCAAACAAACCCAAATATCTTTTATGGATTTTCAACTCCAGGAGGAAATATTGTTCCTTATAGACTTAATTTTTCAACTGGAAATTATAAATATCTTACTGACGGATTAAACTACAACGACAATATCTGGGATCCACCTATCTACGTTGATCCTACTGACAATTATACGATTTATCACGGAAGAACAAAGTTATATGCATCTTATTCTCAGGGGGATTATTGGTCTGATATGCAGGTAAAAACCTCAGGTGGCAGGTTCACTGCAATTGCTGTTTCCCCACTTGATAATGGAATAATATGGGCTGGTACAAGTAATGGTGAATTATTTCTTTCTGACGATGGAGGTTATATCTGGAAAAGAGTGTCAGACAATGGTTTGATTAACAGATGGATCAAAGATATCGAATTATCAAGAGAGAATAAAAACGTTGCTTATGTTGTTTATTCCGGTTTTGGGACCTCTCACGTTTTCAAGACAACAAATTTAGGTGCAAGCTGGATTGATATCGGATTTGGACTTCCAGATGTTCCAGTGAACGCTATAGCTTTGCATCCTGAAAATGAAAAAATGATTTTCATAGGAACTGATATAGGCGTCTTTGCATCATTTAATGATGGAAAAGACTGGTTCCCATACGGGAGAAATTTAGCCCGAAGCCCCGTTACTGATATTGGTTTTAACGATTATTTCATTGGTCAACCCTCCATCAAACTAAGAGCTGCTACTCACGGGAGGTCAATTTGGGAAGTTGATGTTACTGAGGAAATCATAACTGAACCAGAAATAACTGCCCCTGCCGGTGGAGAAGTATTTACCAGTTCAACCGGTAATGTTATTTCATGGTATGGTTTTAAACCACCTGTCAAGGTTGAATTTACACATAATAACGGGGTTGAGTGGTTAAAAATAGCCGATAACGTCCAGAGCAATAACTTGCATTGGAATGTTCCTAACATTCCTTCAATTTATTGCAGGATCCGTGTATCTTCAATTTCGGATCCCAGTCAGGTGAAAATTTCTAATACCTTCTCTATTGAATTACTTGAGATTGGATCAATCATCAAATATGGCAGTGTTAGCTTTATTCCTTATGGCTTAGCTTATGATGGTAAAAACGGTCTTTGGGTAACAAGCTTTTATCAGAACAAATTAAATAAACTAAATGCCACAACCCTCACTGTCGAAAAAGCCGAAATAAGTTTGCCACCTCAGGCTGGGAACATGTTTTTCACTGACATAACTATGGACAGGAATCGTGGTGTTCTATTTCTTCACAGAATGAATGACTCCTCCGGTCTGGGGGGAGAAATTGTTGTGGTTGATACTAATGGTAACTTCATCAAAAAGTTTGTAAGCCCTGGCAAAAACTATCCAATTGGTTTAGAGCTTGTTGATGGCAAATTGATTGTTGGAGACAGAGATATGAAAAACGAATTCAGTCAAAGAATTTTGATGGTAGCTGACTCTTCTAATGGAAATGTGATTTCCACATTCCTCAATCCCTTTAATAAAAATTACGGTCCAAGGGGGCTTTGCTATGACCAGAAAGAATTTGTTTATCAGATTTGTACCGATTTCCCTTCATCAGGTGCATTAACCTCTGCATTCCTTATGCGTATTAACAAATCTAACCTTTCTAAGGAAGTTGCAAGATTTCCTCTTCAAAGTCAGGACGGTTTAATCAATGCAAGAGGAATTGATTATGACCCTGCCGATAAAAATTTCTGGGTTAGTGATTTTGGTGGTAATATCTATAAAATTGCTGGATTTGAAACTGTATTATCTGCCAATGAAAATGCACTAAAAACTGAAAAATTACTGTTTGAAACAAAAATTTATCCAAACCCACTCTCTGATTTTGCTATTATTTCCTTCAGAAATCAAACAGATGGAGATAAAAAAATTAAAATCCGATTGAAAAATTCATTAGGTGTTAATATATTTGATTTGTATGACCAAATTCTACAACCCAAGCAGTCTGATTTCGTAAATTTAAACACACTTCAAATACCATCCGGATTTTATTTAATCACATTTGAAATAGATGGAAATAGTACAATAACCGAAAAAATCACTATTATCAAATAATCAATCATAAGTTTTTTCAATACCAGCCGATATTTAATTAGTAATTATAGCTAATTTTAAATATCGGCTTATGATTTTCAGGAAAAGAATTGATAAAACTCAGGATAATGTCCATTTAGACAGATACCTCATTACATACGCTGATTTGATTACTCTTCTTCTTGGTTTGTTTGTCATCTTGTACGCATCTTCAAGAGTTGACGAAGAAAAATTTAAGGAATTATCACACGCATTTTCTGAATATTTTCAACCCGAAAAAATTGCTGATGGAGGTGCAAGCGTTTTTAAAGGTATTCCCAACGGTATTCCCGAACCAATCATGCCCTATCCCTCAAAAAAAACACTCGAGCAAATTCAAACTGAAACAGAAAAATCATTAAAAAAATACGTCGAAAGCGGTTTAATGACTGTTACAAGGACAGGCAATGGTTTAACTCTAACTTTGTCCGAAAAATTACTTTTTAATTCAGGAAAAGCTGAAGTTGAACCCGAAGGGATGATTGTCATAGATACATTAGCCCAAATTTTACGTGGTATTGATAAACAAATAAGCATTGATGGACATACAGACTCTGATCCCATTCGATCTTTCAGGTATGAGTCAAATTGGCATCTATCAGTTGCAAGAGCCGTAACAGTTGGCTATCATTTGATCGAAAGAGGTTTGCCCGAGAACAACCTCATTTTGAGAGGTTTCGGGGCTCAACGTCCTATTGCACTTAATTCTTCAATCGAAGGAAAAGCCAAAAATCGAAGAGTTGAAATAAATATTAATGAGCTTTCCAACAACACTCCTTCGACCGAAGGATATAAACAAAAAAAATAACAAAATTATTTTCTTTTCAACTATTTTTGTCTTTTTTAAATTATTATTTTATTTTTGAATGTTTCTAAGACAACATTATTTATCTTATTATGGAATCAGGGAACCAAAGAAAAATTGTTTCAAGTCAATTTGGTGAATTATCTTTGTCTGATGATTTGATTTTCGAATTCAAAAATGGTATTCTTGGATTTGAGCATCTCAGTCAATTTGTTTTAATCAGCGATGAAGATACTGAGCCATTCAAATGGTTACTCTCTGTTGAAAATCCTGAAATTGTGTTTCCACTGCTCAATCCTTGGCAGATTGACATTAATTATGACATCGGCAACGAATTCAATCAGGAAAAAGATTCGGTTATGGTCATTGTTACACTATCTGATGAAGACGGATCTATGACTGCCAATATGAAAGCTCCTATTATCTTAAATGTTGTTGACCAACAAGGCAAACAAATCATTTTACCAACTGACAAATATTCAACAAATCTTGTCATTACAAAAAAAAGTAATCAATGATTTGTTATAAATTTCATCATTAATAATAAAATCAATTAAAATTTTATCTTTCCATTTTCTTGGCTAATTGCTGGTACTTTATTCAATATGTATCATTTTTCAATACTATTTTGATAGAACTTTAAAAATATTTTGTAATTCATTGAAATATCTATTATATGCCTACATTCAACCTCAAAAGATTTTTATTAACATAATCCTAACTCGAATTTAAGAATTTCTTGATATTATATTCCCAAAACAACAACTATTAATAGGTAAAACAATTTACTGTGTTATCAAATTAATCAAATTTTCATTTTCGATTAATCTATTCGTAATCTATTATATTTCAAATACTTAAATTTTCCAAGAAAAAAATTTTTGTTTTCAAAATTATTATACTTGAAATTTAAAAAAATTTATAGGAAATTAACTTTTGAGAATTTGATTTATAAATTTTTTTTATTTGTAAGGAGGCAACTTTTGGTATGATGTTACTTTATAAGCTTATTTCAGAATATTACTTACATATTCTAAAATAAACTTATCTCAAAGAACTATGCGATCAGACCAACTCACATAGTACAATAAATTTAAACAAAAAAACATTATTATTAACCTTAAATAAAAGGAGTAGGCTTTGTTTTCAAAAAAAGATGAATTACTTGAGCTGACACTAGATCGGGAAAACGGCAATAAGGATAAAGCTAAAATTGCGGATAACGTCGAACAGAGCAACTCAGTTGCAGAAGTATACTGGGATAAGTGCAGAACAGTAATCAAAGACAACGTATCCGGTCAAGTTTTTCAAACTTGGTTTTCGCCAATTAAAGCACTCAAATACGAAGATAATACTTTGACCATTAGTGTGCCCAGTCAATTTTTTTATGAATGGATCGAAGAACATTATTTTCCACTACTACAAAAAACACTTGTTCAGGTAATTGGCGAAGATGCAAGATTAAGCTATCATATTGTCGTTGATGAGAATTTGGAGAAAGATCAGCAAAAATCTATTAAATTGCCCGGGAATAAATATCCAACAAGGGGAAACCCGCAAAATCAACTTCCTTTTGCTGAGAATCCTTATCTAAACAAGGAATATCCGACATTTCTCAACCACAGATATACCTTTGAGAACTTCATCAAAGGTGATAGCAATCAGATGGCAAGCTCGGCTGCCTTTGCAGTCAGTCAAAATCCGGGTGGTACAAAATTCAACCCTCTCTTTATTTATGGCGATACTGGTTTGGGCAAAACACATCTTGTTCAAGCCATTGGCAATAAAATTGTCGAAAAGCACCGTAAACTACGTGTGATGTACACCACGAGCGAAAGATTCACAATGGAATTTATTAATGCCATTCAGCTCAACAAGGTCAATGAATTCACTAACTTTTATCGCAGCATTGATGTTCTTATAGTAGATGATATTCAGTTTCTTGCAGGCAAGGAAAAAACTCAAGATAATTTCTTCCACACTTTCAATGCTCTGCATCAAGCTGGCAAGCAGATTATCTTAACAAGCGACAAAGCTCCAAGAGCACTCAGCGACGTTGACACAAGGCTTATTTCTCGTTTCCAATGGGGTTTGATTGCCGACATTCAGTCCCCAGATCTTGAAATGAGAATGGCTATTCTTAACCAAAAAAGCAAGGATGAAGGCTTTGAACTTCCCATCGAAATTGTTGAATATATCGCCAAAAATGTTGTTTCAAGCATTAGGGAGCTCGAAGGCACCCTTATCAGCATCATTGCTAAAGTTACTCTCGACTGCAGAGAACTTAATCTCGAATTAGCAAAAGAAGTTATTAATGGTGTTAATTTTTCTTCAAACAGAACTATTACCATTGATGATATTAAAGAAGCAGTTAGCCTTCAGATGAATATTAGTCTTGAGCTAATGGAATCCAAATCGAGAAAGCAAGAAATTGCCCTTGCTCGTCAAATGGCTATGTTTTTAGCAAAAAAATTCACTAATTTGTCTCTGAAATCTATTGGTGCCAGCTTTGGAAATCGTGACCATTCCACCGTTCTTCATTCCTGTCAAGCCATTGAAAATTATCTTGTAACAGATAAATCCGTTAAAGCTGCTTACGAAACTCTTCTGAAAAAATTTCAAAAAACTTAATAACTCTGGGGTTGTCTGAATTTCTTTTTCTGGAAAAACGACAACCCCGACTTAATCTTTCACTACCAATAACAATTAAATTTAATCATTAATGGTTTTGTCCTTTCCCTGAAAATCCTCTTTAATTGAATTTTTTGGCTTTTTTTAATTTTATTGAAGTATTTCCAAGCCTTTACATTAGAAAGGGACATCTCACTTATTTTGAGAATGTCCCTTTTATCCTTTTTTTTATTATTTTGCTTATCTAATAACGTCGAATTTTACCGCCTGTGAGTTATTTCCTGATGCAAGTCTCAGATAATATACTCCCTGACTTAAGTTTCTTACATCAATACTTGTTCTGTTAACTCCTTCAGTTGTCAGCAAAGAATTAAAATGAACAAGGTTGCCAATATTATCGTAGATATATAGGTATGAAATTCCTGCATTCCCTCTGAAATTAAGGTTTATAGTGTTAATTGCCGGATTTGGATATACTCGAATGGTAGTTACATTATCAAGCGGTTCATCGTTTGATAAGGTTTCCTCGGATTCCAGTGCTATAATAATGCCGCTGTTCCTTATATTTTCAGAGTAATCAGTGATGACCTTTTGCTGATAAGTTTTATAACCAATATAGTCAACAAATAGTGTGTTTTCGCCATCAGCCACTTCGGTCATTCGAAATTTGCCGTTTATGTCTGTGAAAGCAAAGTCTGAAACTTCGCCGAATTCATCAAGAACATAAACAAACGCTCCAGCAAGTGTATTAAGGCTTGACGGACTATCAGATTTTTTAATCAAACCGCTATTGTCAATAATAACTCCATCAATTTGAATAATACCTTTAAGACCAGCTCTGTTTTTATGTCTGATTTCAAAAATGATATCAATCATATTTTCACCGACAGAAATTTTTGTGGCTTCTGTCCATTTTAATGTAGCAATTTCTCCCATTTTATAATAACCGGGCGTAAAAGCCCTGTCGAAGGGTATTGAAAGTAGAACATATTGCCCGGGAATTAGATTTTCGAATCTAAAATAGCCGCTTCTGTCAGTTTCTGCCATTTGTGAATATCTTTGGCTTGAATTTTTTTGGTTAATTAAATAAGCAAAAACTATTGAGTGCAAAGGATTGCCATCCTTGTCTGATATAACTTTTCCTGTGAATGAATTCCAATGGTGAGGTTTTAGTTTCAACCTGAAATCAATTCCGCTTAGATCTCCTGTAAGTTCAATCAAATCAGCTTCAAATGGTGACTCCACATTGTTATAATATTGTGGAATGTAATTAAAATCCATTGGTACAGCATAAGCTCGATAAATAAAATTATCTGGCAGTTGAATGCTGTAATTGCCCTTATCATCAGTTTTAGTGATAAAAGTATTTGGGACTGGTTGATTTGGATCTCTGTAGTTCCTATCAAAATCAATTGGCAAGAATTGCACAGTTGCAATTAACGGTTTATCCCCTTGTTCATTGGAAACATTCCCGTCAACTTTATAAGTTCTGGATTTTTTTATTCTTTGAACTGATACTCTAAGCTTAATTTGCTCATCGCATTGTAGTTCGATTTTTTCAGCTTTATCAATTGATGGGGCATCTTTAAACCACTCGTTCAGAAAATCGGGTCCTTCAAAATTAATTATATAGATACCATCAGGAACTTTAAGATTAAAATAACCATCAAGAATTGGTGCAGAGTAATTAATATTCGCATTTGTTCTTTTATCAATTCGCCAGGCATTGACTCTGCCGTTTTTGACAGGTATGTTTTCGCTGTCTAATTCAACAGAGCCAGTAATCAAGGCACACAGGTACTCTTTTTGAACTTCTTTTACATCTATTACAAAAGTTTGTGAATCAGAAATCTTTTCATCGCATTCCAGATAAGCTTTGACTGTAAACTTAAAAGTACCCGGTTTAGAAGGTACCCATTTTAATAAACCTGTATGGACATCAAATCCAGCCTCATTAGGAGCATCAGAAATTAATTCAAATAGAATCGGGCACCTTATATTAGATTGAGCAACAACTTGATAAAGCAACTGCTGACCTACTTCAGCTGTGTGCGGAGGTTGACTCAAAATTTTTACAAATCCCTGATTATTTTGCCCAACTGTTATAACATAATCCTGAATAGCAGGTTCCACGTTGATTTTGCAAGTAGTTCCCACCATTATTGACACTTTGAAAGTACCATTTTCTTGTGGAACCCATCTGATCAAACCACTCTTATGGTCAATAGTCATTCCCTTTGGTGAATGTTGAAGAGAATAGACAAGTGGACAGTTATCAGCAAGATTTGTAACGGCTGTCAGCTGATAAATATATTCTTTACCGATGTATGCAAAAGTTGGGGGTTGAGATACAATTTTTATGTAAGGCTTAAAATTATCTGTTATATTTACTGAAACGATGTCCGAATTCTGACTTTCGATTATTGAATTTCCCTCAATAACGGCGGAAGTCAAAAAGAAAGAATATACTCCCGCTTTGAATCCTGATTTAACATAGCTATATTCCTGAGAGTTACCCGCTTGAATATAATCAGAACGCTTAAATTTTGATAAATCTTGAGTGTTTTCAGTTGCAATATAGAGAATAAAAATTACTGGTTGTGTCCCTTCGGGATTTTTCATCCACTTGAAATAAACAGTATTAGTGATGTTTTGGTTGTTGTCCTGAACAATTGCAATAAATTTTATCGGTGGCTTGGGTGCTTCAAGAGAAAATGAATTTGTACCGACAAATAGCAACGACAATAGAGTAATAAGAATAACTCTGACTGTCATAACTCCTCCTTATTTATTTAATTAGAAAAAATCGGCTAATATTTCAGTTGTATCTTGGTGTTCAAAAACAAAGAATCCTGCTTTGTTCTTATTTCTTCGAGTCTCAATCTTATTTCTTTGATGTTGGGAACACCCCCAACCCAAGTTGTATCATAGACAACAGTATCTTTTTGTTCTTTCCAGACTTTGTAGTCATAGATTTTAGAATAAAGGTAAGCCCAAATTTCTTTTTTGGGTTTGTTATAGCTGAAAGATAACTCAGTAATATTTTTATCTTCTCCAGAATTAATAGTTGTATCAGATTTTATATTCAAGCCACGGTTAATCGAAAATTTAGCCCAACAAACATTATAGCCTGGTTGCGGTATAATTTTCATAGGCTGACCGGAAATCTGAGTTGAATCCACACGCAGTTCAATACTGTTAATGCTTATTCTTTCAGTGCTTTTTATGTTATCATTAGAAGCAAGTGATATATTGAACCATATTAATGGTATTTCTTTTGATGTGTCAACAGATATTGAGTAATTTTTTGCAAAAAATTCTCGGGCTATTCCATTTTCTTCCAGTAAAATAGTATTTATTGTTGGGTAAATCTTAGAGTTTTGATTGCCGAGTAGTTTTCTTTCCTTTGGTGTGTCAAGATCCATAGGTGAAGAACATGACCAAAGCAAAATAAATATAAAGGAAATAACTATTAATTTTAATGTGTCCATTTTAATTTCTGTTTTCTGATTTTTACAAATATAATAACATTTGAACAGGAAAGAAGTTACAAACTAAAAATGAAACGACATTCCATAAGTAAAACCTATTTTTTTGGTATTATACCACACTTTTTGATTGATGTAAGATAGGAGTGACCCTTCCAAACCAATCATTGCACCAACACCAGTCTCTTTGGAAAAGTACTGCAATCCTGTGATAAACTTGGCTAATGGTCCAAGCTCAGTGCCGCCAAAGGTTGCTTGAACAAATGGTTGTGGACCCCCAGAGAACAATAGTTCCTTATCAAATATATACATAATATCTAAACCCGCCCAGTAAATTGCTGCATTTTGTGAATATTGCCATTCTGTTCCTCCCTCATAATTATTAAATACTTGTCCAAAAGGTTCATTTCCAAATTCAAAGCCAATTCTGAAATTCCCGAACCTCGCAAAATAGAATGCAGCACTCATATTCGAAAAAACAGTAGTTTGTTTGTATGGAACTTGTGCCGAAGGAAATGAAATACCGTTTAACCCTCTTAACTGTAATGAATATTCATTGTTTTCTTGTTTGAGTGGCTTGGGTTGATTAACACTTAAAGAACTGTTACCAAATTTGATTGGCTTGAATTTTCTCAAATTGTCATTCAAAACAAAATCAGAATGCTTTTGTGAATTTTCAAATATTATTAAATCAAGCACAGCCAGATTATTATCTGGTGATATGACTTCATTCTTAACAAGGTTGTTTTCATCCTCGAGGTATTGGTTTGATAAACTACTGCTGGGCAGTGATTTATAAGCATCTTTGTAAATGATTTTTTCTGCTTTGTTCTTATCTGACACTATATCTTGAGTTAACGGATCTATAGAATAAGAAACCATCATCGGTATATGACTCTGAGTTGAAAGATAGTCAAGATTGTTATATAATCCAAAATATGTTATCAATGAAGCTACTATTGCAGTAATAACAGGAGCCCAGAGTTTTTTGAGAGTCGAAAGAACTATACCCGAAAAAGGCACAATCGAATTTGGATTTAGAACTGAAGGATTGAAACCTAAGGAACTAAATACAGAAGCAGTAGTTTCAATCGGCGGTGAAACAGGTATAGAATCAGATTTAATCTTGTTTCGGATAAGCAAAAAGTCCCGCATCTCGCTTCTTAATTCCTCACTTGAAGCAAGTTCAGAAAAGAGGACAGTCTCCTGACCGGTTTCAAGTTCCCCATCAAGGAAGAGTTGTAATAATTCTGACGGACTTTGAAAATTTGATTCGTTCATAATATTCAACAATCAAATATGAATAAAATTAATATTTTGATAAATCAGCTAAATATGGTGCTAAAATTTCTCTTATTTTTTGTCTTGCCCTGAAAAGTCTGATTTTAACAGTAGCAAGCGGCAATCCAGTAACGTTAACAATCTCATTATATGTTAAACCTTCATATTCACGTAAAATAAATAAATCTTTATACTCGGCAGGCAATAGTTCCATTGCCATCTTTATCAAATTCAGTAATTCATCATTGTCACTTCTTTCGTACGAAGAAGACATATATTCTTCGAACGTAAGATTTGTAGTATCTTTCCTTTTAATGTTAACGCATAAATTTCTTGCTATCTTTAATAAAAAAGCAGGAACATTTGTCATTTCCCTGGTTTCTTGTGCACTTTGAAAGAATCTTACAAAGGCTTCCTGAAAAACATCCCTTGCTTCCTCTTTGTTTCCCAAAAATTTTCGGCAATATGAGAAAATCCTCGCAGAATATCTGTCATACAAAACTCTAAAAGCTTGCTCTGACTTTCCGCTTTCTGACTTCATCAAATAGAAAAGCTCTACATCATCATATTGCTCGAAGTCATTGTTCATCGTTGTAATAACATTAAAAGTTTGAATAAGTTACAAAAAAAAGGTTTTAGTTTTGAAAAAATTAAAATTTGTATTGTTTTAATAATTCCCATGTTGTTTTTGATTCAATTTTTTGCTTAAAATACTCTTTTTTGATATAAGAACCAATCTCGACATTATACTTAGCCTCAGCCTTAGAAACAAATCCCCTGTTATGAAGCACCAGCTTGAACGAGCCCTCCCCTTTTGTATCAGCCACCTCAATTAACTGTGTTTTAATGCCGTAAAGTTTTGCTGCTTTATTCTTAGCTTGAATATTATTCGAGACAGCTTCAATATGAAAATAACCATCCTTATATTTTGTAATTTTAGCCGAAAGAGTATCAAAAAAGTTTATATAATCAAGTTGTAAATCTATTGCTGTTTCCCAAAGCGAATCAATTTGGATTGGTTCCTTTGGAAAAAATATTTTCCTGACGTCAGCTAAAAATTTCAATCTGTCAAGGGAAACACCTTCTTCCCAGACAAAATTAATAATGGCATCGCTCATAGGATTGTTTTTTTGTTGTTTGATATAATCAATCAGGAATTCAAGTCTTTCCCCTTCAATTTTTGCTACTTCACCATAAGGAGAGTAAGTAAGATTGAATTCATTCCCAAGAGGAACAATAGTTGCAACAAGGTCCTCAAATGTTAAGGCACCTGGATTATCAGCCTGCGAATCGAATTCAAAGACAGCTTCTCCCTCTGTGAACTTATATTTTAACGAATCAACTGAAACTTCAAATGTCATAAAACCTTCCTTAGGAGGATTCGGCATTACAAAATTAAAATAATATGATACTTCCCGAATGTATTTTTTTGTACTATTATCACTAAAAATTCTTGTTACAACGGTTGAATCGTGCATTTTATAAACATGCCTTATGGTTTGTGGGGGCATAAATTTAAGTTGATAGGCTGGGGGTTCTTCAGATTTTTTTGCTCCATCCTGTGAATATAAATAAATACCATTGCAAAGGACTAAAAATATTGCCAGAACAAAAGATAGAAAAAATGAAAACTTTATTTCTTTTATCTTTTGAAATAATAAAGAGACCAAGCAGCTAATGTCATTCCGTCCCATATTTCTCCTTCTTTTATAAAATTAATAATTTCATTTTCAGTTAATTTAAGAATTTCGAATTCTTCGGATACATCTGGATTATTTCCAATGTATTGACAGTCCTCGGCAAGAAACAAATAACAAATCTCATCGGTAACTCCATTAAAAGGGTTGAATTTTCCTAAATCTGTTATCTTTTCAGAGAAATAACCGGCTTCTTCTTTCATTTCTTCAAGAGCATTCAAGACTGGGTCTATTCCTTCTTTTAA
>CALHRB010000088.1 GCA_938038165.1 Candidatus Kapaibacterium sp.
TTTTAGATTAATATTATATATTTTCCCATAATGAAAGGATTATTGAATAAATGGCAAGAATAATTGAAGGAAAATTTGACGCAAAAGACAAAAAATTTGCGATTGTTGTTTCTCGTTGGAATCAAATAGTTGTTAATAAGATGCTTGATGGTGCTCTTGATGCTTTAAAAAGACATAATGCCGATGATGATAAAATCACTATCGCTTATTGTCCGGGTGCCTTTGAGATTCCTATGGTAATGAACAAACTGGCTAGACTAAAAAAATATGATTGTATTATTGCTCTTGGGGCTGTTATTAGAGGCTCTACTCCTCATTTTGAATATATTGCCAATGAAGTTACAAAAGGTGTAGCTAAAATCGGTATTGAATCTGGTGTACCCTGCATTCTTGGTGTTTTAACTACTGATACTATTGAACAGGCTATCGAAAGAGCAGGTAGCAAAGGAGGAAATAAAGGTTTCGATGCTGCTATGTCTGCAATCGAAATGGTAACATTAATGGAATCTCTTAGCTAATGCTTGTATGATGATTTTTGTTACTAATTTATTAAATTTTGGTCAGAATATGTTCCGAAAATATTTTCTTTCTTTATTGATAGCTCTCAATTTCCTTTTTCCGTTGAATTTTTTTGCCCAATTCACACTTGACAACTGGAGAAATTATTCAAGTCTGCTCGACCTGCAAACGGCTGCTATTGACTATAAGGGAAGAATCTGGGCAGGCTCTGCTGGTGGGGCTTTTTTTTTCGATCCTAATGATGGTTCTTTCAGGGAATTTTCCAATATTGATGGTTTGCTTAGCATTCAGGTTTCGGTCATCCGAAGTCATACAAAAGCAAAATTAGTTTTTTTTGGAACTGATGATGGAGTGATTGACATTCTGACTAAAGATTTTGAATTCGTTCATATTAATGACATCAGAAATTCAAGATTTTCAAAACCAAGAATAAATGATATTGTTTTCCAGGATTCAATCGCTTATGTTGGAGGGGGATTTGGTCTGACATTATTTCATATTTATGACAAAGTATTTCTTAGAACACCGACTAAATTAGGAACTTTTCAACCTAACACAGAAGTTAATCAAATCCTTCTACATAATGATACAATCTGGGTTGCTACCGCTTCAGGAATTGCTTATGCTAAAACCAATTCACAATTGATCAATCCTGAAGTTTGGAAAAATTATACTATCTCAAATGGTTTACCTGAGGAAAACACAACTAATTTATGTGCTATCGGCGATGAAATCTACTTCTCAACAAATAGACATATCTGCAAAATCGATGGGGATTCAATTCGAATCATTAAAACCTTCCCTGATTATGACAGAGTTAAGTCTTTGTTTGTAATGAATAATACTCTGACCTATACAAATTTATTTAAAGTTGCTGGAATTAACGACATTATTCATTATCATGCCAGTGATACAGCTCTGATTAACACATCAATCTCCGGATTGGAATCTGAGCCGTCTTTGGTCGTTCTTCTTAAAGACAAAGGCTTGGTTTTTCTAAAAAATAATCGCTTTTATAATTATATTCCAAATACTCCTGCTTCAAATCTTTTCATTAATATTGCCTTTAACCCCACAGACAATATATTATGGGCTACAACCGAAGAAAAATTTGCAGGTAAAGGAATAATGACCTTTGTTAATAATAAATGGAAAATTTATAACAGCAAAGAAAATCCAGAACTAATAACTAATTACTATCATCAAGTTTCAATTGGTAAACAGCAACAAGTTATACTTAGCGGATGGGGAACTGGCTTCGTTTTAGCTGATGCCTCTTCTGACCCTGTCACTTTTAAAAGATTTCACAATGAAAACTCCCCACTTCTTGGTGTAACCGATAATTCTTCCTATGTTGTGGCAGGACAAGCTGCTTACGATCCTAAAACTGATTTATACTGGATAGTAAATTGGGGAAAATATAGTCCGGGACCTATTCTTATTTCAATGAACTCAAAAGGCGAATTCACATCTCATTATAATAAATTTTCCCCTACTAATAGAACTTATATGTACATCGTCATTGATAATTTTGGGACAAAATGGCTTGGTTCAAACGAGAATGGTGGAATTTATTATTTCAACGAAGGCTCTTTGAATAACCCTTCAGATGATATTGAAGGCATCTTGACTCAATCAAACGGTCTCCCAAGTAATTTGATTACTTCAATGGCTGTTGATGGAAATGGCTGGATATGGTTCGGAACTCCGAACGGATTAGGTCGAATATTAAATCCATCTGCTATTCTGAGAGGCTCCATTCCTGTCGTTCAAACCATCAAATCACTCGGACAAAAACTAATTAATCATGTTATGGTTGATGCACTTAACTATATCTGGGTAGCAACTAATGAGGGCGTTTTTGTTCTCGACCCTGAAGATTCATCCCCTGTTGGTAGTTTTAATACTTCCAATAGCCCTATTATTTCTGATGACATTATTTCGTTAACCACAGATTTTAATACCGGAAAGATATTTTTCGGAAGTCGCACTGGTTTATCTGTGGCAACAAGCTTTTCAATTCTGCCCGAGAAAGTATTTTCGATTGAGTGCTATCCCCAACCATTCCACCCTGAAGTAGATGAATACTTAACAATCGAAGGATTGGCAAGAGACTCACACATTAAAATTCTTACCTCTAATGGGGAACACGTAAGAACAATCAATACATTTAGCCGAAAAGTCATCTGGGACGGTACAGATGAATTTGGTAACCTTGTTAATTCTGGTATCTATCTTATTGTTGCTAATTCCAGAACTTTGAATAATGGTGCTGTTGCAAAATTCTCGGTTATCAGGAAAAAATAATAATAATAAAATCATTTTTTTATTCTGCCTTTCAACATCAAAAAAAATTAATGGCTTAGATAGATAAAAAATTATTATTACTCACCATAACACAGCATTCTGATCTATTTTAAAAATCAATTCAGTAAAATTTGTAATAATTATACTTTATTTGTAATTTTGATTAGTTCATTGGGGGGATTTATCATTTGATTGATGATAAGAACAAAGGAGCTTCAGCGGGAAAGAGTGCGTCTAACAGAATGTTTGCTTTCCTTTTTATCATATTGTCATCCCTTTTGACAATATTCTATATTGACAATGTTTTCAAAGTTAATAGCCTTATGAACGAAATCCATTCAATTACCAGGGAAAACCAAAGAATTCGGGACGAAAACACAATTTTGAGAATGGAAATAAACAAGTTGACTTCATTAGAAAGAATTTCCAAAATAGCAGAAGAAAAACTTGGTTTGATAAGAAGCGATAAAACCCCAATTATAATACATAAGAAAGATTAAATAATAATGACCGGAGAAATTTCAATACTTCCTTTCGAAATGTGGTGGTTACCTCCATTAGTCTCATTTTTTGTTTCTCTGCTTGCTTCAACTGGTGGAATTTCCGGAGCATTCCTATTGCTACCTTTTCAATTTAGTGTTTTGAACTTTACAAGCCCAGCAGTAAGCGCCACAAATCAGTTATATAATATTTTTGGAATTCCGGGTGGATTAATTAGATACATTAAAGAAGGGAGAATGCTCTGGCAGCTTGCATTAATTGTGGTCATCGGAACACTTCCCGGAGTTGTTGCTGGTGCTTACATCAGAATATTATGGCTACCAAACCCGGACTCCTTCAAAGTCTTTGCTTCTTTTGTTTTATTTTATATAGGAATCAGACTTTTATTTGAAATTATCAAGCCTTTAAAGAAAACATCATCCAAAGCAGAAAAAAAATTTAGTGATTTTGTAAAAAATACTCAAAACTCCAAAGAAGCAGCAAATCTGCCAAAAATCAATGTCCTAAAATTCAATTCGAAAATACTTGAGTATGAATTTGTTGGGGAAAACTTTTCTGTTTCTGTCCTTAGTATATTTATCATTAGTATGATTGTTGGTATAGTTGGCGGTATTTATGGTATTGGAGGAGGAGCCATACTTGTTCCTGTTTATGTGGCATTCTTTGGATTGCCTGTGTATACAATTGCTGGTGCTGCCTTGATGGGGACATTTGCAACTTCGATTATTGGAGTCATAACATATCAACTTTTAGCTATTCAATTTCCTGAAGTTAATATAGCTCCTGACTGGGTTCTTGGTTTTCTGTTCGGTTTTGGTGGTTTTCTGGGAATGTATGCAGGAGCAAGATTACAAAAGTTTTTACCGGCAAATATTATTAAAGGAATTCTATTAGTCATAATTTTATTTACTGCAATTAACTATTTTTTATCAATACTGAAATTCCTGGGTTAACCATGACAAAACACGAGGTAATCAATAAAATAGAATTCAGGAAAAAATGGAAATTAAATCTATTTTTCGTGATCTTTATGGTTTGCATGGTTATCGTAATGGCTAAATTATTTATTATCCAATTCATTGAAGCAGAAGATTATCGTAAAATTGCCCGAAATCAACATGAAAGCAAAATTTTTTTGAGACCCGAAAGAGGAAATATTTACGATCGAGATGGAAAACTGCTTATAACTAACCGCACCAGTTACTCTTTTGCAATTGATCCAACTGTTATTAAAGATTTGGAAACCGTCAAACGCATTGCTCTTTTGGTTGATTCAACTCAAGGAGAAACTTATCAAAAGTTACTGAACAAAATATTATCTACAAAAAAATCCTTTGTATGGCTGATTCGTGGCTTAGATGATTCAGTAGCATCTAAATTCACAAACCTGAACTTAAAAGGTTTAATTAAAATTATTGAACCAAAAAGAACATACCTCTATAATGAATTGGCTGCTCAACTCCTGGGATGCACCGATGTTGATTCCAAAGGAATTGCCGGATTGGAACTTTCATTAGATTCACTTTTGAAAGGTAATTCAGGATATATGACCGTGCTAAGAGATGCTATCGGTAGGCTTAAACCCATTGCCAACCTACCGGTAGAATCAGCTAAGCATGGTTGCTCTGTTGAATTGACAATTGATATTGAACTACAAAAAATTTTAGAGATAGAACTAATAAACGGAGCAAGTATCACTGGTTCAAGTGGAGCTGTTGCTATTGCCATTATTCCCGAAACCGGCGAAATTATTGCAATGGCATCTTATCCACCAGTTAATCCCAATTTGAGCATTAATAATCCCTCGGATTTGAGAAACAAAGCTATTACTGATATTTTTGAGCCTGGTAGTACATTTAAAATTGTAACTGCTGCTGCTGCCATCGAAGAGGGATTGATTGAACCCGAGAGTATTGTCAATGGTTACAATGGTGTTTTTGTAAATAATGATTTCAAAATCACTGATATTCATCCTTTCGACAAAACATCCTTTTCTGAAGCTTTCAGATATTCAAGCAATATAGTATTTGCTAATCTTGCTTCATCTATCCCTGATGCAAAATTCTATAAATATATTCGGGATTTTGGTTTCGGTCATAATCTTGATTTCGATATTTATGGCGAATCCGAAGGATTAGTAAAAAAAATGGCTGAGTTCGACCATATCAGTAAAAAGTTTGCCGGTTTTGGTTATGGAATCTCCGTTACACCTTTGCAATTATTATGCTCCTATTCCACTATTGCAAATTCAGGCGTAATGATGAAACCATTTGTAATAAGAAAAATAAAAAATAATTCAGGGGATATTATTTACGAAGGGAAACCTCAGAAAATCCGGCAGGTTGTCTCGAAAAAAACTACTGACATACTCAAAAGCTTATTAGTTGGTGTGGTTGAAAATGGAACTGGTAAATATGCCCAAATCGCGGGGGTAAGAATTGCGGGAAAGACTGGAACATCACAACAATTTGTCGAAGGTTCTTACTCAAAAACAGATTACACAGCATCATTCGTTGGTTTTTTCCCTGCTGAATCTCCAAAAATAGCCATCCTTGTGCTTCTTGATAAACCATCAGGCAATTATTATGGTGGCTCAACAGCGGCACCTATCTTCAAAAACATTGTAAAAGGTTGGTTGACACTTAGACCAAATTTACTGAATGGAATTCAGTCCAAAATTGATATTTCAGAAAAATAAAAAGTCTAAACATTTTTGAACTGACTAATATAATGTCTTGTATAGTCAGATAGAACAAGCCTTCCGCTTATTTCAGCCCTTTTCTCCAAAAGGTAGTCCCAATCCTCGCAACCTTGCCAGAATATTTTTTTCATTTCAAGTGCAGCTTCGGGACTGAGCTCTGCTAATTTTTGGGCAAAAGCCTGAACCTCTCCGTTTAACTCCTCATAAGTCTCAAAAACCTTGCAAAACAATCCTTTGGACAAAGCCCACTCGGCATCATACCATTCAGTATCAATAGATAATTGAGAAAATGCTGATAAACCTATTTTTCTTTGAACTGCCGGACCAACAACGAAGGGACCAATTCCAAGTGCAAATTCGCTCAATCTGATTGATGCAGACTTATGAGCAAAAGCATAATCAACAGCTGATGCCAAACCTAACCCGCCTCCGACTGCCTTGCCTTGAATTTTTCCAATTATTATTTTCGGGCATTTTCTCATTGCATTAATCACAAATCCAAAGCCAGAAAAAAATTCTTTGCCCTCCTCAAAAGTCTTTATTGAAATCAGTTCATCGAAAGATGCTCCTGCACAAAAAGCCTTCTGTCCATCGCTTTGCAAAATAATAACCTTCGCTGAATTATTTTCTCCGGTTTCTTCAATAGTTTTTGCTAAATTTCTGAGCAATGCACCGGGTAAAGAATTGCTCTTTGGATGAGAAAAAGTAATTTCAGCAATTCCGTCTTGAATTATTACATCAATATTTCCATTATTTGTCATTTTTGATTCCTCTATTTAATTGGATTTTCTCGCTACTAATGTTAATATTGTTAATATTGCCACAGTTTCATCATTCTGATTTAAAACCTCGACAAACCATTTCACGATGCCTTGGGGTTGCTCATCTTTTTTTGTTTCCTTTATAGTCTTTTCCTTGACTGTCAGCTTAACATAAATGGTATCTCCGGCATAAACCGGCTTGGTAAATCTTAATTCATCAATACCGTAATTAGCCAAAACCGGGCATTTTCCCTGACCAACAAAAAGACCGGCAGCTGCTGAAATAATGAAATAACCGTGAGCAACCCTTTGTTCAAAAATTGTTCCGTCAAGTGAAGTTACATCAGTGTGGGCATAAAAATTATCCCAGCTAATTCCGGTGAAATTCACTATATCAGTCTCGGTAATCGTTCTTTTGTGAGTTATGAGTGTTTCGCCAATTTGAAGGTCATCAAAATATTTATGGAATGGGTGAATGACATCACTTGTTTGTTTAGCTCCGGGTAAATATGATTCTATTATATAAGAAAGAGTTGTTGGGGAACCTTGAATAGCAGTTCTTTGCATATAATGAAGGACTCCACGGACTCCCCCAAGCTCTTCGCCACCACCTGCACGACCGGGTCCACCATGAACAAGATGGGGTAAAGGCGAGCCGTGACCTGTTGACTCAGAGGCACAATCACGGTTTATTACCATAATTCTTCCGTGGTAACTTGCCGTTCCAATTACTAATTCCTTTGCATATTTATCATTAGCAGTAAAAATTGAACCCACCAAACTACCTTTGCCAAGTTTAACTAATTCAATAGCCTCCTCAATATTTTTGTAAGGCATCAGAGTTGTAACAGGACCAAAAGCCTCAATATTATGTGCCTGAGTTTTTTTGAATGGCGAATCACAAAACAGAAGAGTTGGCGGAAAAAAAGCTCCGATATTTTTATCAGCGTCAATTAAATGAAAATCATCATAGTTTCCGTAAATAAGTTCAGAGCCCTGCATCAATTCTTTAACTCTGTCATTGACTTCTTCAACCTGAATTTTTCCAGCTAAAGCACCCATCTTTACCCCTTCCGATAATGGATTTCCGATTTTTGTTCTGGAAAGTCTGTCTTTCAAAGCAGATGAAACAGCATCAACCATATTTTCATGAACTATGGTTCTGCGAATTGCAGTGCATTTCTGACCTGCTTTGACTGTCATTTCTCTGACTACTTCTTTGACAAAGAAATCAAATTCAGGCATTTCAGGGGTAACATCAGGAGCTAAGATCGAAAAGTTGAGTGAATCGGCTTCCATATTGAATCTGACAGAGTTCTCCAAAAAAGCAGGTGTTTGTTTTAATTTTTTTCCAGTGCTTGCAGATCCCGTAAATGTTACCACGTCTTGGCACTCTGTGTGATTTAGCATATCTCCTACGCTTCCGCAAATAAGTTGAAGGGCTCCTTCGGGTAGAATACCTGAAGCAATTATTTCCTTAACCATAAGTTCAGTCAAATAGCAGGTTATAGAAGCTGGTTTAATAATAGCAGGAACGCCAGCTAAAATTGTTGGAGAGAGTTTTTCTAACATCCCCCAGCATGGAAAGTTGAAGGCATTAATGTGAATTGCAACACCTTCGAGAGGCACGGCTATATGTTGAGCAACGAAAGTTCCGCCTTTCGATAAATTCTCATAATTCCCATCAATATAATACGGCAAATCTGGAAGCTCTCTCCTACCCTTGCTCGCATAGGTAAATAAGGTGCCAATTCCACCTTCTATATCAATCCAGCTATCGATCTTTGTTGCACCTGTAGCATAAGACAAAGGATAAAATATATCTTTTTTACTCATCAGATATGTTGCAAGGGCTTTCAACATTCTTGCCCTTTCGTGGAAAGTCATTTTTCTAAGCTGTGGACCTCCTATTTCCCGTGCGTAATCTAATATTGCTTTAAAATCTATCCCTTCGGAGCTAACTTCTCCGATTTTTTCTCCTGTTATTGCATTAAAAACCTCTTGCCCCGGTCCGTCGCCTTCGATCCACTGACCATAAGCATAGCTTTTTATTTTCATTTTAACTTCCTTATATTATGAATATTAATCTTCTTTGAATTCTTTCCAGGTTTTTAAAGTTGCCGGTTGAATTTTTCTATCTTTTGGAACATAAGACAAAGGCTCACATTCCCTGAAAGTGAGCAAAGCATCTTTGGCAATTTGAACATAAACATTTGTTCCAAGTTTTTTCCATTCGCTCATTTTTTCGGGAACATCCTTTATTACTCTTGCAGGATTGCCAACAACAATTTTCCTTTCAGGAATTTCCATATTCTCAGGCACAAATGTAAGGGCTCCAATGATTGAATGGTCTCCGATTTTGGAATTATCCATTATAACAGAACTCATTCCAACCAAAACATTATATCCAATATATGCACCATGAATAACGGCATTATGTCCAATGTGAGCATATTCTTTCAAAATCACAGAGGCTCCAGGGAACATATGAATTGTGCAATTATCCTGCACGTTGCAATTGTCTTCGATTATTATTTCTCCAATATCACCTCGAAGTGAAGCACCGGGACCTATGAAGACATTTTTTCCAATTACCACGTTTCCGATTATTGAAGCTGCCGGATGGATAAAGGCAGTGCTGTCAATGACAGGAATATAACCATTAAATTCAAAAATATTACTCATAATTAATTCAAACTTATCTAAAAACACAAAAATAGGAAATTAATCCTACATCTTATTTTCAAATAATGGATGATATTTCAACTCAAGGATTAGATATTCAACACCTACCAGTCAAAACCGAGAGAAAACCAGTATTGGGGCTGTGACCAACTGTAATATTCGTTCCTCCAGGCTATGTCAAATTTGACGGGTAAGCCAAGCAAGTAAGTCCTTACTCCTATTCCTGCAGACATTAGCAAATTGTTGGGTATAGTATTACCATCGGAATCAGTAGTGGTTGACTTAAAAGCAGATAAATCACCATACCATGAACCTCCCATATCAAAGAAAAAAGCACCCATAATGTTTCTGAACAAAATTGGGATAGGACCGGCGAGTAAAGCCTGAAACAAGGGGAAACGAAGTTCAATGTTTGTCATAAAGTATTTATCA
The DNA here is from genome assembly GCA_938038165.1 of Candidatus Kapaibacterium sp. Classification (GTDB taxonomy): domain Bacteria; phylum Bacteroidota; class Ignavibacteria; order Kapaibacteriales; family UBA2268; genus CALHRB01. The sequence goes on from CALHRB010000088.1 coordinate 9,907, forward strand.
CCACTGATTGAGTTAACATCAAAACCTCTCAAAGGCATTACAAATTCGTTCAAAAAGTCCTCGGGTTTATCAAAAGGCAAACTGTTGTTCGAAAAAGATCTATTAATCCAGTTATCTGTTCCGCCAAGATAAAACTTCTGTGGATTTGGTCCAAGACTTGCTCCACCAGCAAATCTTGTTGCTATAGTCATATAGTCAAAAAGCGGAATATAATTTCTAAAATCACCTGTCATTGTCATAAATCCGATTCCATTATCAGTAAAACGTGGTGTTCCCTGAAATCCGACATAAAATCGGGTTCCCTGAAAAGGGGACATAAAGCCAAAAAGGACATCATCGTAAACATATCTTGCCTTGGGCATAAAAAGCATTCTGCTAAGATTCGGAAGGGACTGATCTGTTATGTTTTCTTTTGTAAGATTTATCCAATCTAACCCCCATTCAATTCTATCAAAAAGGCTAAAAGGATATTGAGCCTCGAGTCTAAGACCGTAATTCCTGAATCTATATATATAGTTGAAATTATATCCAAATGAAAGAATCGATGAATGATAACCTGTTATGAAATAATCAATTACTTCGGGCATATATGCATAAGTTGCGAGAATATTACTATTCTTCAGGTCAACCCATAAATTTGCCTCGACATAAATTTGGTGATTCCCCAAAACATCACTGAATAATATTTGAGCAACACCCTGGTATCCATATAAAGTGCTAAAACCTGGATTGCCAATAATTACATCAGGAGTAAATTTAATCTTGTAATCAAAAACCTGAAATTCCTGATCATCACTTATAAGACCAGAAATTGCAGTTTTTGAATCTATTTGATTATCACGTATATCAGGGTTGGGTCTGACAAATTGTTGACGTTTAAACTCTATATCAAAGTTCCCATAACCAATCAATTCACTCTCACTATTTTTATCGTATAATGTATTACTTTGCTGACCTTTTAAATCGGAAACAAGTGTTTTTCTTTGAACTTCAGCTTGTTTAAGCTTCGTTAATGGCAAAGTATCCAAATCAAATTTCCTTGAAAACGGATTCTTTATTTGGAAAATGTCATATCCTCCATTTGTAAGAGAAGAGAAGAAAAGGTCGTTCCCGGTTAACGAAAGTGATAATTGGGAAATACCATTAAGTGAATTGGTTTTGGGTTTAATTTTACCGGTAGTTAAATCAAGCTCATAAATATTTCCTATACCGTTCAGTTCCGAAACGTATAATATTTTATTTCCATCCGGCGAAACAGCCAACGAAGTTTTATGATTATCGGGATCGAAAGTGATTCTTTCGATTTTTCTAGTCTCTAAGTTAAAAGAGTATATATCCCTCGAGTCGAACTGATGTATCCACATTTTATGGTCGTATGGGTCAGAAGAAGCATTAAGATAATCACCTCTGTCAGAAATAAAATAAATTAATTTTGAACTTCTATCCCAAACAGGAAGAAAATCAGAAAAAACATCGTTGGTAAGATTCTCAGTAGTTTGTGTCGTTAAGTTAAGAATATAAATATCGCTTGAAATTCTGTTAGTGGCAACAAAAGCAATGAACCGCCCGTCAGGAGACCAATTAACAGAGGAAATTGAGGAAAAACCAAGTAATATTCTTTCATAATTCCCTGTTTCAGCATCAACAATAAAAATAGCGTCTTCGTTTCCTGCTTTTGCAGAAATTGCGAGCTTAGTTCCTTCGGGATTCCAGGAAATTCCAGGTGTTAAGATATTTAATTCTTCAAAATCAGTTCGCCTTAAACTGCTGACCAATTTCCTTGGCTCTTCCTTTTTGGTTAAATCCTGAATAAAAATACCATACAATCCATCACGGTCAGAGATAAAAGCCAATTTTGTACCTGAAGGGGAAATAGCCGGCGAGGAATTATAGAAATTTCTCTCCTTTTTATGATTGGTTATCCTTATAGCAAAATCTTCAGGACTTTCAAATCGTTCAATGTCAGGGAAATAATACCTTTTTAGGTCTTTATGCCACTGGTCCGAGAAATCTTCGAGGCTCATATTAAAAGCACTTTGAAAGGCATTTTTGACATCCCCACTGATATAAAGCCTATTTATAAAATCTCCAACACGTTGTTCACCATATTTATCGGCAACATACCACAGAAAAGACTGCCCTCCCCGATAAGCATAATAGTTATTTAAATACTGGAGAGGGACTAAATTGTCGCTCAGAGTTACATCTCTCATGAACATATCTGTTTGAGCATCCAGTCCACCAATGCTTTCCCATTCAGAAAGACCCTCGCTTACCCATATTGGTATTTCATTCAAGCTGTTTGTTGATAATGCAGATTGAAGAGTTCCACCATAAAATAAATCATTCATTACAGCATGAACAAGTTCATGATGAATCACATGACGAAATTGTGAATAATCACCCTGGAAAGGGACTACAACTCTGTTCTTAAATAATTCTGTTACACCACCGATACCTTCCGGAAGATAGCTGCTGATAACATTAGTCTGTTGGAATTCGTTTTTGCTGTTGTAAATTATTATAGCAAATCGTTTATTTAATTTGTAATTCAGAGTTTTCTCGATTGATTTCAGAGCTGCCTCTCCGTGGCGAGCTGCAAATTCTGCCAAATATTTGCTATCATCATAAAAATAAATATCAAAATTAGTAGAAACAATATATTTCCAATCGAATTGCCTGTATTGTACTTTATTTTTCCCAAACTGGCTCAGTAAGGGATTTATTGAAATCATAATCAGAATTATTATTAATGTTATCTTTTTCATTCCTTTTGTTTTTCTTTGATTATCAATTATAAAACTATTCTTTTTGACGAATAAAAAGCTCTAAGAGTTTTAATAAAAACACATAAAATTCAAAGATGTTAACATTTTAATACATTACAATAGGAAATTAATCATTTCAGGAAATGACGAAAAAGTTGATAGATAGGAAAATAACAAAGCTAAATAATTAACTGGACAAAGTTTAATAAATTAAAACAGATCATAATAGTGAATCATATAAGTTCTGGTATTTTGGGAGGATTTTTAAAGAATCGAATTTTTCGACTGCAATTTGACGAGCATTATCTGAAAAAACCTGCCATTTTTTTTTGTTTTGCAAAAGCGAGACAACGTATTTGGCCATTCTCTCAATATCACCCAATTCAGCTACATAGCCGGTTTCACCATGAAAAACAACTTCAGGTATCCCTCCAATGTTAGATGCAACGACAGGCACTCCGCAACTCATTGCCTCGAGAGCCGATAGCCCGAAACTCTCTGATTGGCTGGGCAAGAGAAAAATATCACTTATTGACAACAACTCGACCAAAGAAGTTTGCAGTCCAAGAAATCTTACTTTGTTTGAAATATTAAACTCTTTGACCAATCTTTCAGCTTCACTTCTGTCAGGTCCATCACCAATAAGCAATAATTTTGCTTTGATGTATTTCAAAACTTCTGCAAAAACTTTAATTGTGTCAGGAACACGTTTTACGGGACGAAAATTCGAAATATGTATAAGTATTGCTTCATCATCGTCAGCAAATTGTTTTCGTAAGAATGGATAATGCAACCTTTTAAATAAATTAGTGTCAACAAAATTAGGAATGACCTCAATTTTTTTCCCAGTGTTGAAATGTTGATATGTTTTTTGTGCCAGATATTCAGAAACTGATGTTATTGCATCCGAATGCTCAAGAGAATATTTAACAATAGGTTGAAACGCAGGTTCCAACCCAACAAGAGTAATGTCGGTTCCGTGAAGAGTAGTAACAAGTTTTAATCCATCTGATTGGTTTAAAATATCTTTTGCCAGAAAACCGCTAATTGCATGGGGAATAGCATAATGAACGTGAAGTATATCAATTTTTTCGTATTTAGCTACGTCTATAATTTTCCCCGTAAGGGCAAGTGTATATAAATTAAATTCAAACAAAGGATAATGAGGGATTTCTACTGCATGGTAAAAGATGTTTTCCTGAAAACTATCAAGGCGGGTTGGCAGCGAATAAGATATAAAATGAACCTGATGATTATTTCCAGCCAGCAAATGACCCAGTTCTGTAGCTACTATACCGCTACCGCCATAAGTTGGATAACATACAATTCCGATTTTCATTTTAAGACCGATAAAAATGAATATTAAGTCGAATAATACTGACATTTATTATAGTATTGAAGCCCGGGAAAGACAGGAGTCAAGGGTAAAAGCTTCAAGATTTATAGCGACTGCCTCGCCTGCAAACACCAAATGGGAAGCAATAGCTTTTATAGACACCATTAAAGCAGAATTTTTTGATGCAACTCATAATTGCTGGGCTTATAGAATTGGCTTCGATGGACTTGAATATCGTTCCTCCGATGATGGCGAGCCAAGTGGTTCAGCTGGCAAACCCATACTGTTCGCCATCCAAAAACACGATTTGACAGATATTGTTGTTGTTGTAACTCGTTATTTCGGAGGAACAAAATTGGGCATTGGTCCCCTTGCAAGAGCTTATTCTGATTCTGCCTCAGGTGTACTTAATATTTGCCAAAAGAAACCAGTTTACAGAACAATTACACTAAAAGTATTTTGCACTTACGAAGATTATCAGACCGTAAAAAAATTAGTCATTCGGGATGCCATTGATTTCAAAGAATCATTTCTGGATGCCGTTGAAATTACTGCAGATATACCTATTTCCAAAAGCGAAAATTTTACTTTAGAAATCCAAAATCAAACTTCTGGCAGGGCTGGAACAGTTATTTTACAAAATTATTAAAAGATTTATGAAAATAATAAAAACTGTAAAGGAAATGCAACTTATATCTCTGGAACAAAAAAATCAGGGAAAAACAATTGGCTTTGTTCCTACAATGGGCTATTTGCACGAAGGACACCTTAGTTTAATCAGAAATTCGAAAGAAATGACAGATATTACTGTAACATCAATTTATGTCAATCCCACTCAATTTGCACCAAATGAGGATTTTTCGAAATACCCCAGAGACTTCGGAAGAGACAAACAACTTGCCGAAAATGCCGGTTGTGATTATATTTTTTTCCCAGGTGATAATGAAATATATCCTAACGGTTTTGAAACCATGGTTTTGATTGATGGAATTACAAAAAAATTTGAGGGAGAAAAAAGACCCGGGCATTTTAATGGTGTTGCAACTGTGGTTACCAAACTTTTCAATGCAGTGATGCCAAACATTGCTTTTTTCGGTCAAAAGGATTACCAGCAAACATTAGTAATAAAAAAGCTTGTCGAGGATTTATTATTTCCAATTTCGATTGTCATAATCCCGACATTTCGTCAATCAGATGGTTTAGCAATGAGTTCAAGAAATG
>CALHRB010000089.1 GCA_938038165.1 Candidatus Kapaibacterium sp.
CGAACAGATGTAGCGATACATTAATGCTTGACGGCTCTGAGCCTATTGTCTCTTATGGTATCGATACAACCGGTGTTTGGTGGGCTTTGACCCAACCCTATTCAAATTCATTCAGGATGACAATCAACGGAATAGCATCGGAACCTCTTTTGGATGTAAGGGCTTTCGAAATTTCTCCCAGTGGTGAAAATTGGGCTTATTTTGGGAGGGATAATACACAGTGGCATATTTTCACTCGAGATAAAAAAATTCCTATTCCATCAACAGCCGAACCGACTGAGTTAAGATTTAGTCCCTCGGGAAACGTTCTTGCTTATGCTTATAGCGAGTCAGGGCTCGAAACAATAGTTTATGGCGAAAAAAAGGCGAAAGTATATCAAAGAGACGGTAGATTTTACCTGAATCACTGGGGGAACAGAATAGCTTTCATGGGTTTTCGGAGCAATCGAAAGGCTATAATAATTGAAGGTAAGGAAAGTCAGCTCTTCGATGACATTATTCCGATTGGTTTCTGGTATGACAATACATTCCTTTATGTCGGAAGAAACGGCAATCAATGGGAAATCTATCAGTCCGAAAAAAACATTTCTGAAGCATTGAAATTTATTGGCGAAGTAAGTATTAACAGAGATGGCAACTGCGCTGCCGTTACAGCGGGAAGATTTTCCAACGATATGGTAGCTTTTTTAATTTCAGATGATTATTACGAACCACTGATTGGCAAGCCTTATGATGCCATTGAAGGCTTGGTTTTACACCCCAGCTTACCTATGCTTGCGTATAAAGCTCGAGTTAGCTCAAAAGAGCTAATAGTTTTTAGTAGTACTGAATATTCAGGTGGCAGTTCATTCACAGGAAACCCAATGTTCACACACGATGGCAGCGAACTTTTCTTCCTGGGCTGTGACTTCGATTGTTTCTTTAATGTGAACGGAAAAAAGTATAATGTGAATGAAAGTCAGATGTCAAATTTAATATATGCGAAAAAGCCCAAAAGTTCGACAATAGCCTATTCCACAAATTCCGCTCTGGTTGTAAGATACCTTGAAAATAAAGAGCTTGTTGCCGGAAAAATGGTCGATTTTACTGTTCAACCCATATATAATTGGCGTTCAGGTCAATATGAAGCACTGGGTGTGATTAATAATCGGTTGTATAAAATGGTCTGTAAAATTTAAAATTCTACAATAATTAAAAAAAAATATCGTTTTCAGCCACAGTTTTTAAAATAAATGGGTGGTGTTTAAAAATGCCGGTTTATGATTATAAATGTTTGACCTGCGGAAAAGAATTTGAATATCAGCAAAAAATAACTGACAATGCTCTCGAGCATTGCCCTCCCGAAATTTGCGAAAAAGAACTAAAAGGAAATGGAAAAGTCGAAAGGCTTATCAGCAAAAACATTGGTTTGGTTTTCAAAGGTTCGGGATTTTACCTGACCGATTATGTTCATAAACATAACAGTGCTGCAAAGACCAACGGCTCTGCCAATGGTTCAGCAAATGGTGGCAAAGCGAGCACCAAAGAAGAGGCTAAATCTATTGGATGATTGGTAATAATCTAATCTATTCCAAGTCTTGAGAATATGTAATCAACTGATTTATAAATTTCATCAAAAGAGAAGAGCGAGATAACTTCATCGTTTGTCAAATAAGTCATAAGTTCTTGATTTTCGAGGATTGATTGCTGAAAATCCTGCTTAGTTTCCCAAGTTTTCATAGCAGACTTCTGGACGAGTTCATAGGCGAACTGCCTTTTCAACCCTTTTTTCGTAAGGGCAAGCAAAACCTTCTGAGAATATATTAAACCATTGGTTAAATTCAGATTTTTCAACATATTTTCCGGATAGACAATCAAATTGTCAATCAATTCAATAGCTTTGTTAAGGATATAATCAAGAGAAATGGTAGAATCGGGGAGAATGATTCTTTCGACGCTACTATGAGAAATATCTCTTTCGTGCCATAAAGCGTTATTTTCGATTGCAGCCAAAGCATTGGAGCGAATGAGACGTGCCTGTCCGCAAATATTTTCTGCAGTAACCGGATTACGCTTATGTGGCATAGCAGAACTACCCTTTTGTCCTTTCGAAAAATATTCCTCAGCTTCCAGAACTTCTGTTCGCTGTAGGTGGCGAATCTCGAAGGCAACTTTTTCCAGCATAGAAGCAATAATTGCCAAAGTTGACAAAAAGAAAGCGTGTCTGTCCCTTTGAACGATTTGGGTGGAAATCAAGGCAGGGCTTATTCCGAGTTTTGAGCAAACATATTCTTCAACTTTTGGCGATATATGCTCGAAAGTACCAACTGCGCCGCTGATTTTACCCGTTGCCACATCTTTAATTGCTTTTTCCAATCGTTCAATATTTCTTTGACACTCCGAAAACCAAAGAGCGAATTTTAATCCGAATGTCATTGGTTCGGCATGAACTCCGTGGGAGCGTCCTATGCAAGGTGTGTGCTTGAATTCAATCGCCCTTTTCCTGAGAACATCTTTCAGTTTTACTAAATCTGTGAGAATGATTTCTCCGGCTCTTTTGCATTGAACAGCAAGACAAGTATCCAGCACATCGCTTGAGGTCATTCCAAGGTGAAGATATCTTGCATCTTCGCCAATATATTCTTCTAAATTTGTTAAAAAGGCTATAACATCGTGTTTAGTGGTTTTTTCAATTTCTAATATCTTTGCAATATCGAATTTAGCTTGTAGGCGAATTTTCTGTGCAGAATCATTGGGTATTTCGCCCAGCAAGGCAAGTGCTTCACAAGCTAATATTTCAATTTCGAGCCAGATAGAATATTTTGTTTCGTCAGTCCAAATATTCCCCATTTCGGGTAGAGTATATCTTTGGATCATTTTTAACCCTATTTTTTCGATTTAAATAAATCTTTGACCATTTGCTCCAATTCTGAGTAGAGGTTTTTATCTTCATTAAGCAGTTTTTTCATTCCTTCCCGTCCTTGGGCTCTTTCGCCCTTGAAGGAATACCAAGAGCCACTTTTTGTGATAATTCCATTTTCAGTTCCCAAATCAATCATATCACCAAGTTTCGAAATTCCTTCATTATATAGTATATCAAACTCTACTTCTTTAAAAGGAGGTGCTACTTTGTTTTTAACAATTTTAACTCTGACACGGTTGCCAATGATATCCTGCCCTTCTTTAATAACTTCTTTACGCCTGATGTCAATACGGACGGAGGCATAGAATTTCAGCGCATTGCCGCCGGTAGTTGTCTCGGGATTTCCAAACATTACGCCTATTTTGCTTCTTAATTGATTGGTAAAGATAACGCAGGTGTTGGATTTACCAATAGCGGCATTCAATTTTCTCATTGCCTGAGACATAAGCCTTGCCTGAGAGCCCATCTGAGCATCGCCCATTTCTCCTTCAATTTCGACTCTTGGCGTTAAAGCAGCAACTGAGTCGATCACGATTACATCAATTGCACTGCTTCTGACAAGTGTTTCAACAATTTCAAGTGCTTGCTCACCAAATTCAGGCTGAGAGAGAAGCAGTGAGTTCAGGTCTATTCCAAGCCTCTGGCAATAATTAATGTCAAGAGCATGTTCTGTGTCAATAAAAGCGGCGAGTCCACCCATTTTTTGGGATTCCGCAATTACATGCAGGGAGACCGTTGTTTTTCCTGATGATTCTGGTCCAAATATTTCGGTTATTCTGCCTCGAGGAACGCCACCAATTCCTATTGCATTATCAAGAGAGAGGCAACCGGTCGAAATAGCATCAACCTGAACGATATTTGTGTCGCTAAGCCTCATAATTGAGCCTTTGCCGTGATTCTTCTCAATTTGCTCTATCGCAGATTTGACTGCTTTCATTTTTTCTTCGCTCATCTTTTGAGGCTCAACCGCCTCTTTGCTTTCTTTTGCAGACATTTTCATTCTTGATCAATTATTAAAAAAATATATGTTTAAGTTAATAAAAAAGTTCGATTTTTTCTTCTCATTTTCTGAAAAATCAAACAGAGCAAGACTATTCCGTGAAATAAAGTCCGTTATAAGAAAAACTCAGCAGTAAAACGATTAATGCAATCCATCCGATAATTTTTCTTTTTGAATCCAGAACAGAATTGTCGTAAATAGCAGGATGATTAAGTTTAATGAAAAATCGGGTTATCAAACCCCAGAAAATCCAACCACCCCATCCGTTGAAATACCAGGGAATAGTTTTTTTTATCCATTTCAAAACAGGGAAAATTGTATTCTGAAAGAAAATATAAATTCCGGACGGATTATCGTAGCTCAGCAATTCATAAAAAAGAGCTAATACAGAACCAAAGCCTATAATTATAATAAGCCACCAGACAAATTTAGCTATTCTATGCTGTTTTTCACCAAACATAGCATAAGTTACGTGACCTCCATCAAGCTGACCAAGTGGAAGCATATTTAACGCTGTAACAAATAGTCCAAACCAACCGACACACAAAAATGGATAATGATAAATCTCGTTCATCGGAGGTAGCCAGCCATTTGGATTTGCAAAGACACTACTTAAAAAAGAATAAAGTAATGTGTCGCCGAAATGAAGACCTGTATCCAACACCCCTGTAATCTGATACTGTGGGTGGATTGTATAAATAAATTCTTTTGGGGGAAGGGTTTGGAGCCCAATTATAAGAAAAATAACACATACAATGAAACCCGATATAGGTCCTGCTACACCGATATCAAAGAGAGCTTGTTTACTTTTTATTGGACTTCTTGTTTTGATAACCGCACCAAAGGTGCCAAAAAGCATAATTTCGGGGACAGGAATAGGAATATAGTATGGAAGAGTAGCATCAACTTTGTGCAATCTGGCTGCAAAATAATGCCCAAACTCGTGTGCCGAAAGAAAAGTTATTATCAAAATTGCATAAGTAAGCCCTGAGGACCAATTGCTGATATCTAAATAATTTTGTCCTGCCCAAAGTGTGCCGGCTATTGTGCAGGTGATAAATGTGGCAAGAAATAACAAAAGATGAATGCTCCAGTGTGTCTTTTTAGGTTTTACGTAATAAGGTTCATTTTCAAGATATCTTGCTGAATATGGATTATTCATTTTAATTACCTGACTTCCTATTTGTATTGTTATATGTAATTATTCCTGTTTCACTGATCATTAATTTAGTATCTTTGAGAGAAAAGCGAAAATCAATAAATTTATCAAAAATTCTATCTTTTATTTTTGATTCCGATTGAAAATTAAAAACTGTCATTTTAAAATTATTTTTTATCAGCATTTTTTTCAGTAAATCACTCAAGAATCTAAAAATTTTTCTTTTATCATAATTTAATCCAACTTTCATAAAAAAAATTCCGGAAATGATTGCCAATATTGAA
>CALHRB010000090.1 GCA_938038165.1 Candidatus Kapaibacterium sp.
AATAAGTGCTAACTCATAAAACTTTGTGTCAGGAAAATCTTCGATAATAAAATCAAGATAGATAATAGAAGCATTCGGGCTGTAAATAGTTCTGTAAAGGTTAGCAATATTATAATTTTTTTCGGCGAGTTTGGTCCTCAATTCCTGAATAAAAATTCCTGATTGCTCGTAAAGTGAATCACGGGGATAAGCTCTTTGAAATTCCTGGAGAGCGTCAATGGCTTTCAATGTGTATTCTTGGTCTCGCTCGGGGTCGGGAGATAAATTGTAATAGGAAAGAGCTGCTTTATACATAGAGATTTTAGCATATTCACTGTTTGGATAAAGTCTTCTCAACATATTATAGTTGAACGCAGCAAGAATAAATTCGTCTTTTTTAAAATTTATTTCTGCAAGGTAATATTGAGCGTCGTCAGCATATTGGCTTGCAGGATACTGTAATTTTATGATATCAAAAACCTTGCTTGCTTCTAATAAGTCATTGTCATTAAAAAGTTCAATCCCTCGTTTAAACATTTCCTCTGCCGATTTGATTTCAGTTTTTTTGCTTGAACTGCAACTGATTATCAAGGATGCTGTCGAAATTATAATTATAATAAAAAAAATTCTTTTCATTATTTTGATTTGCGTTAGTAATATTATTTATTTTTGTTAAGTATAAATATATAAATTAATAAATTCTTGCAAATTGTAACAAATGAACGTTTTTTAGTAGTTATTTTTAACAATTTGAAATTGACGTAAAAAGAAATAAAAAGGTTTTATTATGGGTCAAAGTTATATTGTTTTTGATATCGAAACCGTAGCACTTGATTGGGATAGTTTTTCTGAATCACAGCAAGAATATCTTGTTCGCAATGCAAAAAACGACGAAGAAATTCAAAAAAAGAAATCAGAAATGGCTCTTTATCCTCTTACTTCCCAGGTTGTCTGTTTAGGCTTGCAATTTGTTATAATTAATGATGAAGCGGAACAGACTAATGAATCAAATGGAACGGAAACAACAAAAGAAAAGACTAAAAATGTTGAATCCATAACTAAATATGCTTATGCAACTGATAATTCTCTTGCTGATGCAATGAAACAAGCAAATTCCTTATCCGACGAGACTAAATGGGAAAAAGCCCCTGAAAAAATCATATTAACTAAATTCTGGGATATAATTGATAAACATAAAAGTTCCACTTTGATTACCTTCAATGGAAGAAATTTCGACATACCTTTTCTTATGCTTCGTTCAGCAATTTTGGGAATCAGGCCATCAAAAAATTTGATGGCAGGAACAAAATATAATTACGCTGGCAGTTCAGGGCACATAGATTTGATAGATGAATTAACATTTTATAATCCAAGTAGTTATGGAGCAACCAAAAGATTCAATTTTGACTTTTACACCCGTGCTTTTGGTATTACTTCCCCAAAATCAGAAGGAATTGACGGTTCAAAGGTTGCTGAGCTTTTCAGGGAAGGAAGACTTGAGGATATAACTGCCTATTGTATGCGAGATGTTCACGCTACATGGGAGCTCTTTAAAGTCTGGAATAAATATCTAAGATTTACCTGATTTGTTGAAAAGAAATTATTTTGATTTTCAGAATAATTTCTTAATTTAGTTTCGCAGTTTTTTTTCAGCGAGGAGGTAAAAATGAATGAACGCTTACCCACCCGTTTATTATTTGTTTCATTGTTTTGTTCGCTTTTTATTCATAGCTTAATCTTTTCCTGTCCTATTACCGAAGTCCCTCTGTCCGAAAGAATTAATAACTCTAAATTAATTATCGAAGGACAAGTCATTGATAAATTCAGCCTTTGGAACATCGAGAAAAGCTTGATTCTAACTGTTCATAAAGTCAGAATCTTTAAGATTTTCAAAGGGGATTATCAAAATTCTGAGGTTGAAATTTTGACTGAAGGAGGAAAAATCGGCGATATCGAACATATAATCTTTCCAAATGACAATTTGAATATAAATGATTACGGTATTTTTTGCCTCGAAAAGTCTGAATATTCAAATCTTTCAGGCTATAAAGGAAATTTCTATAAAATCTACGCTACAAAGCAGGGATTTATCAAATATGATTATTTAAATAATACTGCTTCCGACTATTTCAAAGAATATCAAGGTTTGCCCGAGACATTATATTCAATTTTTCAGAAACTAACCGGACAAAAATTCAAAGAAATTCAGAAAAATGAGTTATTCTTTAACCAAATGAAGGAAAACAAGGATAAACCACTTGTGACAATAAATTCCTTTACTCCAACCTCGATTACAGCTGGAACAGGTTCAATCTTAGCAATCAATGGGACTGACTTTGGAGTAACAAGGGGTTCGGTAAGATTCAGAAACGCCGATAACGGAGGAATGGATTATATAACCGTTTCAAGTGCAAGCTCTATTCCGTTCTGGTCGAATACAGACATTTTGGTAATTGTTCCAAAAAATGCTTGTAGCGGGACTATACAGGTGGTAACAAATCTCAACGAAGTTGCAACTTCATCAACTTCTCTGATTGTCCCCTATGCCATTCAATCAGCCTCGGAAACTTTACCTGTTTTTCTTGTAAATTTGAATGGCAGCGGAGGTTACACTTTCAGGTTCTCACAGCCATTTTTAAAAAACACACCCGCTTTGAATGCTTTCCTTAGGGCATTGGAGACCTGGCGTTGCGGGACTTATGTGAATTTTTCCTATACCTTAACGCCAGTTCAGGATTCCTGTCCAAGCTTCAATAATGTTAATACCATTTCATTTACAAATCAGAGCTGCGATCTGTCGGCTGGTATTTTAGCACAGACAAGATTTGCATACTCAAACTGCGGAACAGGTGCTTTTTTTTATGAAATGGATATAATATTTAAATACGGGTTAAACTGGAATTTTGATTTAAACAGAACCTGCACTGCTTGCATTGATTTTCAATCTGTTGCACTTCACGAGCTGGGACATTGCCATTCGCTTGGTCATTCCTGCGGAACTGATGATGTTATGTATTTTTCATTACCTAATGACGTTGAACGCCGCTTCCTGAACTACGACAGCGACCTGGCAGGTGGTAACTTTGTAATGGACAGCAGCTCGGTTTTTTATCGTTGCAGTCGCTCCCCGATGGAAGCTTTGAACAGTTCAAATTGTTCAGTAACATATTCCCCTGTTGCTAAATTTAATGCTTCAGCAACTAAAGGATGCAATAGTTTAACCGTTGATTTCATTGACCGAAGTGAAAATAATCCTACCAATTGGAGTTGGGATGTTGATAACAACGGCACTTATGATTATTTTACTCAAAATCCAAGCCATACTTATAATTCGCCCGGCTCTTATTCTGTCAAGCTCAAAGCTACTAACGCCGTTGGTAGTGATAGCCTGATTAAGTATAACCTTATCAATGTATATCCTGCACCAAATCCGAATTTTCGGGGTGATTTATCAGTTTGCGAAAATGATACTGCTATCTATACGACAACAAAGTTGACAGGGAATTCTTATTTATGGTCCGTAATTGGAGGCAGAATATCCGGTCCTAATAATTCCGATACCCTCGTCGTTAGCTGGCTTGGTGGACCAAATGGTTCCGTTACTTTAAAACAAATCGTCGATTCTACTGGTTGCACCGATTCTTTAACTAAAAGTATAGTTATAAATCCTTTGCCTTCACCCAAAATATCAGGTTATGAAAAATTATGTTTTGGTTCAGAAGCTATATATAGTGTTCAAAATAAACCTAATATTACTTCAAGATGGATTGTTGATGGCGGCATAATAAACGGACAAAATGATCGTGACTCGTTAATTGTAATCTGGAACCGAGCTGGCAATAACTCGTTGAAAGTCATCCAGACTGATACTTTGACAGGCTGCCGGGACTCTGCTCAATATTTTGTAACTGTCTATCCTTTGCCAGTCGTTGAATTTTATGGTGAAACCAACGCCTGTATTAATTCGCAAAACTTGTATTATGTTAAAGGAAATGACAGTTTAAGTTATAACTGGACAGTTTCAAACGGAAGAATGTTAAGCGATAGAAAAAATGATAGCCTCGCTGTAATGTGGGATAATGTCGGACAAGGTTCAATCAAAATAGTCTTTATTAATGACTCAACAGGATGTATGGATTCTTTGTTAATTGATGTAACAATCAATCAGTCGCCCAAAAATCCAATCTTCGGGGATTCGGTGGTTTGCCTTAATTCAATCGGGAACTATTACACCAATAAAGAACCTGACATCGAATACCTTTGGAAAGCCAATTATGGAACAATAATAGGTAGTCCGTCAAATCATCAAGTTCAGGTGCTCTGGGATATTAGAAGTAAGAACAAGTTGACACTTGTTCAAAAAAATTTAACAACTGGTTGTATGGATTCCACAAATTTTAATGTTGTAGTTAATACTTTACCAAAAGCCTTTTTTAATTCTAATCCCGAAATATGCCTGGGTTGTAAGATAAAATATACGGCTAATGCTGCCAACCTCTTATACAAATGGGAAGCTTTCAAAGGAATTATCCTTGGTGAAAACAACAAACAGGATGTCAATGTTAGATGGATAGAGGAGGGAAATGGTAAACTCAAACTTGTAACGACAGACCCAAAAACAAATTGTAAAGACTCAATAACAGCAAATAACGAAATCAAAAAGTTAGAGCCTCCGCCTATAGTTATTACTGATGATGTTTGTGAAGGTTCTTTTGATACCGTCTTTACTGAATACAAACAGATATATACACTAAAATGGAAAGTTAGCGGTGCCACGCTTGGAACAAATGAATATAATACTTATGCAATCGTTTATTGGACAAATGTCGGAATTGCAAAGATCAAACTTATTCGAACAATACAGTTTTATGACTATGCTGACTCAGCCGAAAAAGAAGTTATTGTCAATCCAAAACCTCAAAAACCAATAATAATTAAGGATGGCGAAAATCTAATTTCATCTATCTCCGCTAATGAATATGATTGGTACTTGAATGATTTGTTAATAGCATCTAACACTCAGAATTTATTCAAACCAACCAAATCTGGAACATACAAGCTAAAAATCAAAAATGGATTCGGATGCTATTCAGATTTCTCAGATCCTTTGAATGTAACTGTTATTTCAGTTGAGGAAGTTTCAGCTGCAGAAGAAATGATAATTATTCCGAACCCTGCTTCAAATATAATTTCAATTAAAATCAATAATCAATCAGAATTTATTGATATTAAGTTTTATGATAATATCGGAAAAGAAGTTTTTGGAATTTCTCCAAAGGTATTTGAAAATTTCATTGATATTGATTTAAATCAAATCCCTCAAGGCATTTATACATTAAAATTATTTGAAGGAGCAAAAACTTATATTGGAAGAATAGTTGTGATCAGGTAAATAGAAGAGCATTTCTATTTTTAAAAAAAGTCAAAAATAAGGAACTCTGACAGAAAATTACGGAAGCATTATTCGGCAATTTTTAGTGTGATAAAAATACTATTTCAAGTTAAAGCCTAATCAAAAAGACCCGAGAGATTTTTGAAGCCAAGAGGTTCAATTGAGTAGAATGCTTCGGCATAACGGCATCCGATTTGAGTGCCAAAGTAAATAGCCCTTGCTTCGAGTTCCTCCAAAAATTCTGGTCTGGAAAGCCTTGTTACGGGTCCATTTGGGTCTGATACACCGGGAACCCAAACTTGTGAGGAATAAGCTTTTATAGCGTTCATTTTCTTTTCAAAAGTTGAAGTAATATCAACATAAAAATCTGGTTTGCGGGGAAATTCATAAGACTGCATATAGCAGAACATTTTTCTTATTCTTATTGGTTTTTGAATAACCCCATCAAGCTCAGTTTCAACTTTAATCAAACCACTTTTGAACATAGCCTTTCTTAAAATAAAATGACTGGCTTCGTGGTCGGGGTGTCTTTCGAAAGGAGGATTAACAAGAACAATTTTGGGTCTGTATTTTCTTATCATAACAATCATTTTTTCAACCGACTCATCGTCAACAGTGAGTTTTCCATCGGGCAAATCAAGATTTTCTCTAAACTTAACTCCTAAGATTTCAGCTCCGTTTTTTGCCTCAATAGCTCTAATTTCCGCATTTCCACGGCTTCCAAGTTGCCCGTTAGTGCAATCAACAATAGCCACTGAATATCCTTCCTCGGTGAATTTAGCAATGGTTCCACCGCAGGCTAGTTCAATATCATCAGGATGAGCTCCTATAGCAAGAACATCCACTTGAAATTTATTTATGTCATTCATTTATAATAATCCGGTTAATTCATTGATTTTATTGATTCGTTTTATATGACGGTCTCCTTCGAATCTAGCATTCAAAAAAGCAAGAATAATTTCTTTTGCTTGTTCGAATGCTATAATTCTTGCTCCAATAGTCAAAATATTGGCATCGTTATGTTTTCTTGCAAGTTTTGCCATATCAACCGAACAACAGTTTGCGGCTCTTATCCCTTTAACCTTATTAGCTGTAATGCTCATGCCTATTCCGGTTCCACAAATCAAAATTCCTAAATCATTTTTCTTTTCTGAAATATTTTTTGCAACTTTAAAAGCAAAGTCAGGATAATCGCAGGACGAACTGTCATAAGTTCCAAAATCTTCAATTTTATAACCTTCGATTTCAAGAAAGTTAATAACTTTTTGCTTTAATTCGAATCCGGCGTGGTCTGAACCTATAGCTAATCTTTCTTTCATAAAAATAAATTTCTAATTCTTATAAAATTATTTTCAACATTTAATGAAAAACTATTTTAAATTCCTATGTAAAAGTTTATGAAAATTTGTTTATTTATTAAATGAAACTTAACAATTTTTAATTTTAAACAGAAAACCTAATTTTTCAGTTATTTTTCCACATTTATTATTATTATATATTTTTTCTTAGTTCTATATTATTAGAGTTTCAAACGAAATTTATTTAATAATTTTCCACATATTAACAAACTTATATTTAATATGATTTATTGATTAAATAAAAAATAATATTAAATATAATCAAACTTGCAATATTCTTTCAATGCTTCGGGAACTTTAATTCTGTTATCATCAGTAAAATAATTTTCGATAAGAGATACAATTAATCTTGATGTAGCAAGACCACTACCATTCAAAGTATGAATAAATTCAGGTTTATCGTTTGGAGTTCTTTTGAATCTAATATTTGCTCTCCGGGCTTGAAAATCTACGAAGTTAGAGCAACTGGAAGCTTCAAGCCATTTTTGTTCACCAGGAGACCAAACCTCCAAATCATAAGTTTTTGCACTCGAAAAACTTGTATCGCCGGAACAAAGAAGAACAACCCGATAAGGAATTTCCAGAATCTGAAGGATTTTTTCAACATCTGCCACAAGCAATTCCAGCTCATTAAAAGAATCTTCAGGTTTAGTAAATTTTACTAATTCTACTTTATTAAATTGATGAACCCTTAGAAATCCTCTGGTTTCTTTACCATAGCTTCCTGCTTCTCTCCTGAAGCAAGGGGTGTAGCCAACAAATTTTTTTGTTAAATCGTCTCCTTTAAGAACCTCACCGGAATAATAATTAGTTATTGGAACTTCTGCAGTAGGAATCAAAAAAAGATTGTCTTTTTCGATATAATACATATCTTCTGCTAATTTCGGTATCTGTCCGGTTCCTATCATTGACTGAGGATTAACTACCAAAGGAGGTATCAATTCTGTGTAATTATGGTTTGTAATGTGATAATCGAGCATAAAATTGATTAATGCTCTTTCCAAAGCAGCTCCTTTACCAATGTAGTAAGCAAAACCGGACCCAGTTACTTTTGTTGCTCGTTCAAAATCAAGAATTCCCAAAGATCTCGATATTTCCAGATGATTCTTTGTTTGTTTTTCAGAGGGATTTCCCCAAGAGCGAACAACAAGATTTTCTTCCGCAGATTTACCAACTGGCACAGAGTTATCGAGCATATTAGGAATTTTTAGAAGTTCAGATTCTAATTTTTCCTGAACATCTTTCAATTCATCATCCAGAAATTTAATCTTATCCGAAACCTCTTTCATAGCTGCAATTTTTGATTCGGCGTCAAGCTTTTCTTTTTTTAGTCTTGAAATTTCCTGTGTTACTATGTTCCTTTGGTTCTTAAGTTGTTCGACTTCTTGAATAATAGCTCTTCTTCTTTCGTCAAGTATGATAATATTATCAATTGTAACATTTTCATTCTTATTGATGATGTTTTGGCTGACGAGTTCTTTGTTTTCCCTGATAAACTTTAAATCCAGCATAATTAAACCATTTATGATGATTAAATTTAAAAAAACTATTAGACGTTAATTTCAATTACTTATTCAATGTTATTTTTGTAACATTATCCTTTTGTCTGTATTTCTTATGATATGGAAGGCAAAAAATTGGAATTAATGGATGATGAAGAACTTTTTGAGAGATTCAAGAACAATGAAGACGCTGATGCTTTTTCGGTTATTTACGATAGATACAGCAAGAAAGTCTTTGCATATTGTTTGAGAACTTTCAACGATAGGGAACGGGCGAAAGATATTTTTCAAAGAGTTTTTACAAGTGTAATTGACAAAAAGGACACATTCAAAGGAGGTAGCTTCATAGCCTGGCTGATGATTATAACAAGAAACTATTGCCTTCTGGAAAAAAGAAATAAAATTTATTACGAAGAAATCAAAGATGATTATCTGGATAGTTCAACAAGTGAAAAAAATGATTTTATGTTGAATGAATATGTTAGAAAACAAATTGATAATTTGCCTGTGGATTATAGGGAGTTGATTAAATTAAGATACTACGATGATTTTTCATACAAAGAAATTGCTGATATAAAAGAATTGTCAATGGCTCAGGTAAAAATTAAAATTTTTAGAGCAAAAAAAATACTTATGAAGGCTTTGATGCCTTTGAAGGAGTCAATCTTATGAAGAAAGAAGAAATTTTAAGAAAGCTACTTGATAAAGAGCTATCTGAAAAAGACAAGCAAAAATATGTAGTTTTAGTTGAAAATAATTCGGACTTTAAGCAGGAAGTTACTCAAATGACTAATTTAGAAAACAGTTTATTGCAGTCCAGGATGACTCTCAGGGATTCTGACCTTGCTTTCCTTTCCGGTTTCAAAAAGAACTTAATTAGCAAAATTGAAAATCATACAAACTCGAATTTTTCACCTTATAATTGGAAAGAATTCATTCAAAATTATGCACTTATCTTTCTGTTTAGTATTATCTTTATTATTGGTTATACCTTTTCTTATTTTTTTATAAATCAAACCAAAAATGAAGATATAATTTCATATAAACCTTTATTAAATTCCCAAACTCAACAGAATAACGAAAATAAAGACTTTGCAGATGAAGTTAAGACAAAAACTGAA
>CALHRB010000091.1 GCA_938038165.1 Candidatus Kapaibacterium sp.
CTCCCGAAGAAAAGAAGCCCTGGATAACCCATAAAGTTGTCAAAAAAGAAACGATTGGCTCTATTGCCAAATATTATGGTATCCCTGAAAAAGTTATACTTTCTGCAAATAATCTTACAAATGAAAAAACAAAAATGAAACCTGGTTCAATTATTCTTATTCCTGTTGACGCAAGAGAATTCGAGGAAACCTTGCTTGCATCCAATAATAATGAACCCGAACAACAAACCACTGCTATAAAAGAAACCGAAAGCCAATCAGAAAACTCTACCAGAGATTCTTTCATCACCCACAATGTTAGTAATGGCGAAAATCTATATACAATTGCACAGAAATATGGAGTAAGGCTTTCAGATCTTAGGATTCTCAACAATATTCCTTACGATCAGGAAAATATCGAACCGGGGACTGCATTAAAAATTGCAAAAAATGTTACAATAACTGAATCCAGAAATGAACCGATTATAAAGAAACTAAATTCTCCAGTCATTATTAGACATAATGTGAGAAATGGAGAGACTTTGGCTCAAATTGCTGATGATTATAATGTCTCAATCGAGAGCATAAAAAAATTAAATAATTTGAAGGATAATAAGATTATTACCAGTAGCTTAAAAATAATTGTTAATCCATCTCAAAATCAGAACAAAAAATTACTATCAAGTGATGACCAAACCTCTCCTGCCCAAAGAAAAACAATTGAGATAGGAAAGAAAAAAACAACTTACAAAGTAAAATCTGGAGATAATCTTAGCAATATTGCAGCTAAATTCGGCGTTACCGAAAAACAGCTTAAAGATTGGAATTCAAAGAAAATTAAAGGCAACACAGTCTTTTCTGGCGCTTCTCTGACTATTTATCAAGAAAATCCAAGTAAAGGTAGTTCTGCCCCAACTTCCAAAGGAGTTAAAAAAGTTCCAAAGTATTACACCGTTAAACGTGGGGATAATATTGCTGAAATAGCCAATAAATTTGGTGTTTCTACCAGATCTATAAAACAAAAAAATAAAAATCTAACTGATAAAAATCTGAAAGCCGGACAAAAAATTAAAATACAATAATTTTTCTTTTCAGTTTATCTTTATTGTTTTTTATTTTATTTTGATTAAAAGGTTTTTCAGATATGAATAAGCTTTACGTTTCGAACAAGGACGAAACACCTATGCTTTTTTCCAATGATTTTATAGAATTCTTCTCAAAAGTTCATTGGACAGTCCCTTTGATAATATATATTCCTGTGGTTCTTTATTTTTTATACATTTCATATTTTAATTATAGTATTTCTGTTATAAATATCTTTTTGTTCTATCTTACAGGGATTATGACTTGGTCATTTAAAGAATACCTGTTGCACAGATTTGTTTTTCATTATTCCCCCAAGACAGATTTTGGTAAAAGGATGATATATATTTTTCATGGAATTCACCATGCCTATCCAATGGACTCGCTGAGGCTTGTTATGCCGCCGTCAGTGAGCATCCCTCTGGCATTATTTTTCTATTTTGTCTATATGTTTCTTTTGGGGAGCGTCAATGTTAATCCTTTTTTTGCAGGAGTGGTTACAGGATACTTGTTATACGATATGACTCACTATTCAATACATCATTTTGCAATTAAGAATAAGGTTTTTATGAAAATAAAGGCTCACCATATGAAGCACCATTACACTGACCACAACCTTGGCTATGGTGTGAGTCAACCTTTATGGGACTTTGTCTTTGGAACTAGCTTCAAAAAAAAAATAGCAACAAACCATAATAAAAACCATCGGTAAACGAAAACTTTGAACATTGACAAATTCTTGCGTATTTTTGGATTTGATTATTTAGTGATTATTATTGAGGAAGGAATGAAATTAAAATTTGTTTTAGCGATAATTATTACTTTATTTCTTTGTAGTTGCTCTCAAAATAACGAAACAACAAAACCAGTAGAGCAAATTCCAAATCTTACAGTTTTAAACTTTGAACAAGAAGCTCCAAAATACATTGAAAAAACTATTATCCTCGAAGGAATTGTTTCGCACACCTGTAAGCATGGCGGTAAAAGAATGTTTCTTATTGACAAAAATGACAGTCTTAGGGTTGAAATTATTGCCGGAAAAAATGTCGAAAAATTTGGAGAGGAACTTGTGGGCAGCACTGTTGTTGTTGAAGGGATTGTCAAAGAAGAGAGAGTTGACGAAAAATTTCTGTCTGATTGGGAGAATGAAGTTCTTAACTCTGAGGAAGAAAAACAAGAAGGCAAGAAAATTCACACAGGCGAAGCTGGTCATGAAGATGCTAATAATCAAAAAAAACTCAGAAAGATTAATAACCTTAGGGAAGAGCTAAGAGCCAGCGGAAAAAAATATCTTTCTTTTTTTTCAGTTGAAGCCACAAAATTCGAGGAAAAGAAATAATTGATGAAAGCCGCAAAATTCAGGAAATGGAATAATATTATTCATAGAGATCTGGGTTATCTCATTTTTGGACTTACTGTTATTTACGCAGTGTCGGGCTTTGTTCTTAATCACGTTAAAGCTGACGGATGGCATCCAGACTATATTTTCAGCAGTTCTGAAACAAAGATTGATAAAAAATTAATCCCCGATGATTTTAATGATGAAAGCGCTAAAGCAGTATTAAGCTCTATTGGTGAAGCCAATTTTAAAAATTTGGTTTTTTCAGGCGAAGACATAATAATTTACTTTAAAAATGGCTCTGTGGCATTTGATAGGTTTACGGGCGAAGCTTCTATTGAGAAGAAAACTCCTCTTTATGTGATAAAAGAATTTAATATATTGCATTACAATAACATAAAAAAACTCTATACCTATCTTGCTGATGCTTATGCTGTGGCTTTGTTTATTATGGCAGTTACCGGATTATTTGTTATCAAGGGAAAAAAGGGTATAACAGGAAGAGGCAAATGGCTTACTGCTTTAGGGATATTAATTCCGATATTAATTTTGCTTTTTTATATTTAATGCAATAGAAAAAGATGAATTTTATTTAGACAAGATTTTCGGGGATGGGTTTTCTTCCATAGTATCCTTCTTCAAGTAAGTGATAGTATAAAATATCGGGTTCGTCGCTTTTCCAGCAAAGAAGAACAGTTTTATCATCAATCTTTGCAGGGAAATCAACAAGTCCGAATTGAAAGTTCCAGTCTTTA
>CALHRB010000092.1 GCA_938038165.1 Candidatus Kapaibacterium sp.
TTGCATTCAAATCTAAAAAATGCATAAATACCTACAAAAAAAAAAATTTGATATTTTATTAATATTTTGCAAATTCAGACAAACAATTTATTTCATATTTTTTGATAAAAAAAATTAAGTTAGACATTCACCGTATAGTATTTTTTTATTTATTTTTTGAGAGAAAGATTGAAACAGTTATTAACATTCATCCTGATTCTTTGTGCTTATGCATCTTCGAACGGCAAGATTTTAATGAAACCTTACCTTCAAGCATTAAGCGATAACTCAGTTATTGTTATGGTTGAAACAGATAATCAATCACCAGTTACGGTAGAATATGGGCTATCAGAGAAATTAGAAATGAAGGCAAAAACCTCATTTTTTATGGAAACAGACAAGAGAAGGAATAATACTTATGTTCATAGAATAAAACTAGAAAATTTAAACAGTAATAGCACATACTTTTATAAAGCAACTCACGAAAATGACGTATCAGATGTAGTTGAATTCAGGACTGCCCCGATAAGTAATTATCCGTTTTTATTTGCTGTGACGGGTGACAACAGATCCAATCCTTTTGATCACTCAAGAAAATCTAAAAAGATGAAAAGATTCAAACCTTTATTTTCAATCTATACGGGTGATTTGTGCTATGACGGCAAGTATGGGAGCTGGAAATCAGAGTTTTTCACCGAAGATGAATTAAATTTGATTTCAGAAGTTCCTTTTTTCAATTCTATTGGCAATCACGAAGGTTCAGGACAAAATTCAAAAGCATTTTTGGAACCTGCTAACAAGTTATCAGGACATAATTTTTATTATTCTTTTGACATAGGTAATATACACTTTATAGTATTAAGCACTGAACATAGCGTCAAACCCGGCTCCGAACAGTGGAAATTTGTTGCGGAAGACCTTGAAAAAACTAATAAGAAATGGAAAATTGCGGTTTTCCACGAACCTGCTTATGCCGGAGGAGGACACGGAAATAATCAGAATATGAGGAAAATGACCACAGAATTATTTGAAAAATTCGGTGTTGATGTTTGCTTGACAGGACATAATCATTATTATCAGAGAAATTTTGTCAATAATATTTACCATCTGGTTTTTGGTGGAGGCGGAGCACCTTTATATACTCCCGAAACAGAAGATTACACTCAAATCTCCGTAAAAGATTTTCATTATGGAATTTTCGAAGTCTATCAGGACAAAATCAATATTGAAGTTTACAACCTGAAAGATGAGAAGATAGATAGTTTTCAGATTAACAAATAAAGACTTCTTTGCAAAAAAAGTGGGGTGCTCTCGGCACCCCTGAAAAGATGATAAAGAAATGATAATTATAAACTGATTGTATTTTCGTTCATTGATTCAAGACTTTTCACTATTGCCGCCAAGCACTGTCCTGCCAACTGACCATCGATGACTCTGTGGTCGTAAGTAATTGATACAAAGGCTATGTGTCTGACAACTATCAAATCCTCGCCATCAATTTCTTTGACGACGGGTCTCTTTTTAATCGCACCGATGCCCATAATTGCGGTTTGTGGCTGATTAATGACCGGAGTTCCAAACAGAGTTCCAAACGTGCCGACATTTGTAATAGTAAATGTTCCACCCTGGACGTCGTCAGGATTTAATTTTTTGCTTCTTGCTCTTGTTGACAGGTCATAAACAGATCTTGCAAGCCCAGAGATGCTAAGTGCATCTGCATTTTTTATTACCGGGACTATTAGATTGCCATCTTCTAATGCAGTAGCAACGCTAAGATGAATCCTTTTGTGCAATATGATGTTCTTCCCATCAACACTTACATTCACTTTTGGAAAAGCTCTGACGCCATCAACAGCTGCTTTGGCAAAAAAAGGAGTGAATGTGAGTTTGAACCCTTCTCTTTTTTCAAATTCTGATTTATGTTTTTCTCTGTATTTTACTATTCCGGTTACATCAGCTTCGGCCACGCTTGTAACGTGAGCTGAAGTCTGTTTTGAATAGATCATATGTTCGGCTATTAATTGGCGGACTCTGTCCATAGGAATAATCTCAACTTCAGCACCGAAAGCAGAAGGAGATACCAAAGGAGTAGGTTGAGGCTGATGAATTGGTGGTTTGGAAACTTCGATTTTTTTCTGTTCGGATACGGATGCTGGAGCAACAGGGGCTTTTTTTCTATTTTCAAGATAGTTTAATACATCATTTTTTGTAACTCTGCCTTCCGAGCCAGTCCCTTTGATGGTGTCAAGCTCAGCGAAGCTAATTCCTTCGGCTTTAGCAATACTTTTCACTAATGGAGAGTAAAATCTATTGCTGGTTAGTTGGTTGCTTTCCTGAGGAATAGCGGGCTGAGCAGAAAGATCCTGCTTTGATTCAGGTGTTTCCATTTGATGTTCCTGTGTTTCGGCAGGTTTTGTAACTATTGTACCTTCAGCAGTGGAAATCTTAGCGATTACTTTCCCAACTTCGACTGTATCACCCTCATTAGCAAGTAATTGAATCAAAATACCACTAACCGGAGAAGGGACTTCTGTATCAACTTTATCTGTTGAAATTTCGAGTATCATTTCATCCCGTTCAACGGATTCGCCCTCTTTTTTGAGCCATTTAAGTATTGTACCTTCCTGAAGCGATTCACCCATTTTCGGCATAACGACATCAACGACTGAAGCACCTGAAACGGTTGCTGTTTCGTCACGCTTTATTTCAATTTTTGGCTCTGGCTTTTCGGTAACGGGTGGGGCGGTTTTGACTTCCTGAGTATTGTTTGCTTCATCTTTTGGTTTGACTTCAGCTTTACCTTCGGTTTCGATATAAGCTATTACTTTGCCGACTTCGACGGTTTCGTTTTCAGGGAAAAGTATTTGAGTCAGTACACCCGAAACAGGCGATGGAACTTCGGTATCAACTTTGTCGGTTGAAATTTCGAGTATCATTTCATCTCGTTCTACAACATCGCCTTCATTTTTTAACCATTTTAGAATTGTGCCTTCTTGCAATGATTCTCCCATTTTGGGCATTAGTACTTCAACTTTCATAATATCTCCATTTGTTACTTATTTTCATTTTTTTTAAAACAAATAATTTAAAATTAAAAAAATAAATATAATATGATTTGATAAAATTCTATGGTATGCTAAATAAATTATCTTCAATGGGATTATTCACCTGAATGTTTTCGATTATTACCTTGGTAAGTCTTTGATTATTATCAACTTTAGATTCAATTATGCGAGGAAAAACTATCCCGTTCAATGAATAGAATTCCATTAGTTTGAGTTTGAATGTAATATTTGTGCTCCCAAGAACAACAGTATGAAAGAAATCCAGATATGAATTTGGGTCAATGGTATATGTGTAATGATGATTCCCAGGTGCGGTGAAAGCTAAATTGAATACTTTTTTCCCATCGTAAGTGCTTTGATATAGTGAGTCAACTTTAATACCTTTGCTTTTGTAATCGATTAACATATTAGAATAAAATGAAAAAATGCAATTCAGCATTGGTTTAATTGAGGCTACTTCCAAAGCGGATAGTTTTTGTGGATTAAAAATATTCTGAGAGGGGTCAACTATCCAACCTTCTTCTCCATTGAAAACGGTAATTCCACTCTGTCCCATCAGATCAATTTGAATACGGTATTTGTCGGGTGATTTAAAATAATAGACCATAGGAAATTCGGTCCCCTCGGTTTCAATTTTTCCGACAATTCTGAATGTTTTTAAATTTTGAAGGCTATCAATATTGCCTCTTGCTTTGACATTTTTCTCGATTATTTCCTCGGGCGTCTCAGAATAGAGCAAAACTTTAGAAAAAATAAGGGTCAGAATTAAAACTTTATATTTAAGCAATTTCATTTAGATTAATATGATTATCAATATCAACACTGTTAAAAACGATTGTATTTTAGCAATATTGAACTTGAGGTAAAAGTAAATCAAGCAGATAATTTCATTGAAAAATAATCGATGTTTTTTTTGATTTATAAGAATACCAAGAAAATTGAACTAAGATTCAAAAGGTGATTATGTCAAAGTTTATTCATAAATTCTAACAAAAACGGATCTATTGTAAATTCTTTCGTTTGGTGTGTCATTTTTGAAAGGATAATTGCCTGTTATATTGATTGTTATTCTATTTTTTTCGATTTTCAATAATTTAATGGCGGATTCGGCACGTTTACCCGCTAATATTCTGTTGTAGTTAGGAGAGCCAATATTATCAGTATAAGGTAGGATTTCAATTTTTTTTCCATTTGATAAATTCTCAAGAACTGTCGCTTTAACACTTTTGTCAATATATGAAAACTCAAATTCATTGAAATTGAAAAATCCGAGGATGAATTCTTTATATCCCCTGGTTGAAACTCCAAAGTCAGTTGAATTTTCTTTAATATTAATTATTTTGCTTTCCTTAGTCAGGATAAAATTTAAGTTGCTAACCTTTGTATTTCCAGATAAATCAGAATAAATTGCATTAATATTTAGCTTAAAATTTCCTTCTTTCTGAATTACAGGATTGTTTGATTCATTCAAAATAATTTTATGTGAATCAGAGTAGAAGTTATCGAGCATAATATCGTTCAAACAAATTTTTCCTGTAATTTCTTTAAGAAATTGCGGATTGGATGATTCGGTTTTTATATATAATTCCAAATCCTTAGATGTAATGATTTCTTCGCTTCTTTCTGTGATATAAAGTTCTTGGTCTGGAATTAGCTGAAACTGGACGAAATAATTTTCATCTTCGTTAGGTTTTGAATTGTTCATCGGGTTTTCTATCTTTTTTTCCAAAAACTCTATTCTCTTTCTGTCTATGCCAAGTTGAACCAAATAATCAGACACTTCCTCGAAACGCATTTTAGCTATACTTTCATTTTCGCTGTTTGTCGAAGAAGCAACAATTCTAATTTTACTTAGTGGGGATTGCTTTAATATTTCGGCGGTTTTGCTTATTATTTCTTTGTTTAGAGAATATTTCCTTCTAAGATGAATTGGTTCTATTATTATTTCAGGTATTTTGGATGAATTTTTTTCAAAAAATATAATTGGCAGCAATGGGAAGGAACGAATTGAAATCTCTTTAAGAACATCAATCTTTATTGTATCGCCATTATTAAGCTTAACATCGGAAGAGAAAACCAACAACTTAGCGTCTGATTCTTCAGTTTTTGGGGGGGCTGGATAATTAGGCATTGGTGCAGAAGCAGGTGGAATTGGGTCAGATTTAGGAAATTTATAAGCGATATTCAACCCTATTTGCAAATTATTAGCTTTCCATTCCAGATTATTGACGATATTACTCAATCCATAAAAAAACTTTAAAGAGGAAAAAACTTTGAAGTCAAGAAATTCAAGAAGTTTATAATTTGCTCCTAAGGATAAAGAAAGATTGAGAGGATTAACATTTGGAATCTTATCGTTTATGTTATTTCTCGTTCGGGAATAATTTTCAAAAGTTGAACCTTCGGGCGAAATAAGTGTCTCTTCGTAATCAAAATTTGTCTTGGAAAATAATCCAACACGAAAACCCAGGGTTACATCAAAAGGTAAATTTTCGAAAGGGTAAATTAAGAATTCCGGTTGAAATGAAATAATGTTTAAATCAGTGGAAAGCCTATGTTCGGAAATTCCTTGCTTTAATTCGTTGCCAACTATAATGTTCGCAAAGAAGTCTTCCGTAGAAAATTTTCCATCGAGATCATTAACGGTAAGCCCGAAATTCAACCCCCATTTTTTATTTAATATTTTTGTATTTGGAAGGTAAGTTAAAAAAGTATTTATTGAATACCCGATTCCAAAACCCGAGCTAAATTCTCTACAGCAGTTTGGATATCCTTCGAAATGAGAAAAGGAAGAATTGTGAAAATTAAAATTTGGAGACAGACCCAATCCTATCTCCAAGCCTGTATATTTTTTCTGTGGATATGATGAATAAAAATTTAAGAAAAATAAAAGGACTAAGAGTAAAAATATATTTAAAATTTTTTTTAACTTCATTACAATTTTATCTGATAATTATTAAATCTTTTGCTACAAAGGATGATTTCATTCTGAGAACAAGTTTATAGGACCCTGAATTGAGTAAAGAAGCATTGACTTTTGCAGAATTTAGACCTTTGCTTACTTCAATATTGATTTGTTTGAGAACTAATGAACCTAATTTATTGAATATCTCTAATGTGGCAAGTCCAGGTTCGACACTTTCGAATTCTAAAATGAACTCATCAGAGACGGGATTTGGGATGATGTTGAGATTTCTGAAAAAATCCAGATTTTGAAGGACTCTTCTATTGTCGCAAAGGTTAATCAAATGGAAGAAGCCATTATTTAATTTAGTTTTAACTGCTTCACCCCAGAATTTACTGGATTGAATAAATTCAACAGAGGAAGTATCAGTTTCAGCTAATCCTGCATAACCTGATATCTCAGCGACTGTTCCTGAGGTTGCGAAATCCCCCTCGACTTTAATTCCAATAATTCTGAAACCCTCAACAATCTCATTTCTTATTAGTTTAGCAGTACCAAAGTTACTACTGACCGAATCTGGTAAAAATAATCTGGGATTAATAGAAAATTCCGCTTCGAAGAAACGGATTCCCTGATAGGGGCTGTTCTCAGAATTGTTATAAATGATAGATAAAGTGGTTCTTCCTTTTGGGTCAGCTTCAATTTTTGGAATTGTCAATTCAGAAACGCCTGAATAAGGCTCGATATTAATTGAGCTTAATGAATTACAAGGAGTAGACTCGAAGCTTAAAGAAATAGGATTTTGTGATAAATTGACAGCTTCTATTTCAATCTCGGTGGCTCCTTCTGCGGGGATATTTAGTGGAAATTGTGTTAATATCCTGTAAAATCCATCCTGCGAAAATTTAGCATTTACAATACTCGTAGGATTATTTGCTTTATTTAATATTTTTAGCTTACGAATTCTTATTTCAGGTAAAAAAGTAAGATTTGAATGGCTGAAATCAAAAACGGTACCTAATCCTTTGCCGCGAAATGTAGTATTGGGGGACATAAAGGTCTGATCTGAGTGAAAAACATAAACATTTCTCATAATGTTGCCAAACACGGCAGGATGGAATCTAATTTCAAGCCGAAAAATATCGCCAGGCTGTAATATTGTATCTTGAATTTTTGAAATTATCTTGAATGAAGTTGTTATAAGGTCGTCAATAGCTATGAAATTGACTTTCAAAGGAACCGGATCATCATTCCTGAATAAATCAATATTTTTCGTATTAGTGTCTCCAACACAGATTTCACCAAAATCGAACATATTATTGAAGAAGGTTAAATTTCTTTTTAGTCCGATACTTTCGATTTTGATAAAAAACCATTTTGTGCAGGAAGTAACTACAAGTGTGTCAGTGATTTTGCCTGTATCAAGAGGTTGAAAATAAAATTCAACGACAAGGCACTGACCGGGATAAACAGTATCTGGAGTAATTATATTTTTAATTTTGAAATGTCTTCCTGAAACAAGCCACGAGTTATCAAGCCCGAGCGGAACTTCACCGGTGTTGCAAATCACGGTTTTAACAAGTCTTTCGTTATCAGATCCAAGGTAAGCTGGTTCAAGGGTAATATCACTGAAATTAAATTCAGGACGAACAATTCTGAAAGTGCCATTTGACTGATCTTCTTCGGGGTAAGTGAAAAATCGGATATTTAAATTTTCGCCTGAAGCAGCTGATGTAGCAATGGAATGACCGTCGGGTGAAAATTTAAAGTCAGTCAAAATATTATCATTACCACTCATACTACCAATGAATTCTTCCCCGGGAAGATCCCAAAAGGCAATCTGAGGTTGAGCGGTTGAACCGACTATTAGGTGAGCCGATGTTGGTCCAAATTCCAAAGCAACTGGATTGCTTGCAGATTGTCTGCCTGTACGTATTATGATCTTATTTTTAATATTTACCACATGAATTTCATTCCTGTTGGTGTTTGTTCCAACTGAAAGTGGTGCTGAGCAGCCAATTGCCAACATTTCCCCGTCGGGGGACAGCCCAAGTTCAAAAATCAGAGGCAAATCATTGAATGATAGTTTTTCTTTGATTGAAAAATCATCATTTTTTAAAATCAGAACATCTCCGTTCAAGAGAGCAACTGCTGATTCATCAAG
Organism: Candidatus Kapaibacterium sp.; assembly: GCA_938038165.1. Classification (GTDB taxonomy): domain Bacteria; phylum Bacteroidota; class Ignavibacteria; order Kapaibacteriales; family UBA2268; genus CALHRB01. The sequence goes on from CALHRB010000092.1 coordinate 8,114, forward strand.
AACAGCATTAAATGTAAATGTCGCCACAGGTTTTTCAAATGTCAGTGTTTTAGTGATTGAACCATCTGAAACTGAGAATAATAAGATGTTCATCCCTGACTGAGGTATAATGGCAATTTTTCCTCTCTTTGAATCAATAACAGCTTTTTTTACTCCAAAATTTTCTGGTAATTGGCGTTTGAGGTATGGTTGATCATCCTCAATATTAAAAAAGGCTATTGAATCATGTGAGGGTTGCCCGTAGTAGCTTTCTTTTCTGTAAACGACATATAATTTGGTATCGTTATCGAAATAATCAAGACCGAGCGGAAGGATTCTTTCAGCCGGATAGAGTAGTTGACTTATTCTTTTAGTCATGGTAGAAATCCCGGCTTGAAGGTCCCATTCTTTGAGGAAACCGGCATCATTAAGGGATAATATTCTTTGACCATCGCTTCTGTAAGCGATTTTTTTAACAGGAATGTCATCTTCCTTAAGTGTTTTGGATGTTGTATTGGTGAATTCCTGCTTAACTTTGATTAAGGCTTTATTTGTTGGTAAGTCAGGGACCTGCCACAAGAAAACACTATCAATCGTTGAAGCAATTTGCTGCCAGCTGGCACCGTTATCAAGGCTTAGAAAAACAGTTGTTGGGATTCCTCTGACGGCTCCTTTCCATTTTATCTCGTATTGCTGGCAGGGAAGAAGTATTTCGCCTCCGTTAGGTTTAATCAATTGTAAAACGGTGTTTCGTGGAATATTAAATTTGTTGCCGATAAGGTTTATTTCTTCTTTTCGACCACCTTCGAAATAAACAGTAAATTTATCACGAAAATAAGTTGTATCATCGGGTTTGAATTTAATAGCGGCTCTATAGTAAAATGGCGAATATAATTGCCTTGGGGGTTTTGTGCTGTCTAAACTTGAGCCATACCACTCATAGGAGAAATATTTTGAATGAGTCTTGATTGAATCAATTTTGACGGGTATTTCCCTATCATTGACTACATTTGCTATCGGTGCATTAACAATAATTCCTCTTGTGGTATCCTCGCCTTTTTTTAGATTCCCGAAATACATGTCTTGCTCAAATCTATCACGGCTGTTCGTTATGCTGACGACTGATAAATAAGCCTTTGCAAAACTTGTTGCCAGAGTTCCTAATTCAGAACCTGAAAAGACAAAAACTTTCAGTCTGTGAGGAGTTGCTGAGCTTGGTCCATTAATTTTTGTTATCCATCTTATTGTTTGATATTGATTATTATCCTGGCGTGATACCGAAATCGGGGTAATTGGATTAACATTTTCCAGAATAAGAATATTATTTATGTCAAAAAAGAATGGTGTATTATCCCTTAAGGCTTTGATTTTAATACTAAAAACAGGATATTCACTTGTATCAACAGTTATATTATTGTTGAACTTATAAATTTCAAGCTTTATTTCTGAATGCGAATTATGTATAACACAAAACAAAAAAAGAGGTAAAAACCTCAATATATTTACAAACATATTAATTCCAAAAATTTGTTTTTCTAAAGACGATTTAAATGAAATAAAAGTTACCAATGAATCTAAGTTTTTTTTATTTTGATTTGCCAACGATTGGAGCTCGAATAGAACTGACCAAAATAGAAAGCAGAACTTTGAACATATAATAGAATTGTTTGAGACCCGAAATGGAACTTTTTCCCTCGGTTCGTTCCTGCATTTCAACAAAAACTTCCATCATTTTGAAACCATTTTTTCCGAGAAGGATTATTGCTTCGGGTTCGGGATAATCTGAGGGATAGTTATCACGTGAAAGAAATTCAATTGCCTTTTTGTTGTATGCTCTGAAACCCGATGTGTTATCAGTAATTTTTTGATTAATCAAAATAGAATTAACGAAAGAAAAGATTTTTATACCGAGTCTTCGGGATAAATTTGGTTTCCAATTTGAGCTTTTCATAAGAAATCTTGAGCCGATTACTACATCTGCTTTGCCTTCGAAAAGAGGTTGGAGTATTTTATTGATTTCGCTCGATTTATGCTGTCCATCCCCATCAAATTGAACAGCAAAATCATAATTGTGAAAAAAAGCATATTTAAAACCAGTCTCAACAGCACCACCAATGCCGAGATTGCAGGGGAGATTCACAACCTTGACCATTTTCATCTTAGAGGCGATTTCGCCGGTTTTGTCTTTAGAACCATCATTAATCAAAAGAATATCCCAATCGCTATTCTCTCTGATTATAGATTCAAGAACCGATTTGATAATAGTAGCTTCATTATAAGCCGGAACAATTATTAAAACTTTCATCAACTTTTATATGTATTTGCTGAGAAAATTATCGACAGCATCCTCCCAGAAAGGAATTTCAATTTTTAAGGTATCAGTAATCAGGTCATTGCTCATTGCCGAGAAACCGGGTCTTTTTGCAGGTAAATTGAAAATATCTTTGGATACCGGGTAGAGTATATTTTTTTTATTCATTTTTCTTAAAACATATTTAGCCCATTCATACCTTGAAGCGTAACCCGAATTGGTCAGATGAAATAATCCTTTAAGTTGTTTATTTACAGCTTTTGTTGTTATTTCGACAACTGTATTTGTAAAAGTGGGAACAGAGACTTCATCGAAAGCGATTTTAAGGAAATGATTTTTTTCAGCCCATTGGAGCAACTTATAAATAAAATTTTGCTGACCATTGCCGAAAACCCAGCTGAGCCTGAGAATTAGATAGTTATCAGTATTGTCTTTTATTTTCTGCTCCCCTTCATATTTACTTTTTGCATAAATACTTAATGGATTTGGCTCGTCATTTTCAGTATATAATCCGGTTTCCTTTTTACCATCAAATACGTAGTCAGTTCCGTAATGAATCAGAAAGGCATTTATTTCGTTAGATATGACGGCAAGGTTTTCCACTCCTGAAGAATTTGATTTGAATGCATCTTTTGGGTTCGTTTCGGCATTGTCAACAAGATTATAAGCAGCACAATTAATAATAATATCGGGTTTGATTGAGCGACACAGGAGATAAACCTCATCTCTGTTCGAAATATCAATTTCATCTATATCAAAAGCTTTGAAATCAGCGTTAGTTTTAGTGAAATAATTGCCGAACTCCTTGCCTAATTGACCCTTGGAGCCAAAGATTAAGTATTTCATAATAATTCAAATTGCTGATTGAATAGAATAACAATTCAAAATTAGTAAAATTATCTTAGTAATCTTGCTTCGAGTTTTGTGAGCATATCTTGGGTCATTGAATCAAGATCCCAATCGGGTTTCCAGTTCCATTCCTCTCGGGCGGCAGAGTCATCAACATCATCGGGCCACGAGTCGGCAATTTCCTGATGAAAATCGGGTTCATACACGATTTCGAAATTTGGTTTAAATTTTCTTATTGATTCAACCAATTGTTTCACGTTGAAACTCATTGAACCAAGGTTGAAATTAGTATGATGCTTTAATTTTTCGAAGGGTGCCTCCAATAAATCCAGAACTGCCTTTATGCAATCGGGCATATACATCATTGGTAAAGTAGTGTCCTCGCTTACAAAGCAAATGAATTTGTTAAATTTGACTGCATCATAATAAATAGCAACAGCATAATCAGTTGTGCCGCCGCCTGGAGCTGTTTCAGATGAAATTATTCCGGGGTATCTAACTCCCCTAACGTCCAGCCCAAATTTTTTAACATAATAATCCCCTATTAGTTCTCCTGCAACTTTGGTAACTCCATACATAGTTGCTGGTTGAAGGATGGAGTCCTGAGGAGCTTTTTTTGGCATACCTGGTCCCCAAACAGCAATCGAACTTGGGATGAAAACCTTTGCCAACTCGAATTTAACTGCCAGATTAAGAACATTGACGGTGCCTGTCATATTAACATCCCAGCAAAATTCGGGTTTTGTCTCGCCAATTCCAGAAAGAATTGCGGCAAGATGAATTATTGTGTCAATTTTGTAATTCTTAATAATACTTTCTATTGTTTCATAATTTCTGATATCAAGTAAATGGAATGGACCTGACTCAAACAGCTTGTTATCCAATGGAATTTTTAGATCAGTAGCAATTACGTTTTTATCACCATACTTATTTCTCAAAATTGGAACAAGTTCAGAACCAATTTGTCCGGAAGCACCAGTAACCAAAATTTTTTTGATTTCTTTTTTCATAAAAATCCTGCTTTAAATACTCTTTAAAAATTCATACAAAATACATTTGATAAACCATAATTTAATTATATTTTTAATTTAAAAAAACACAATTATATGTTTTGTCTATTTATACATTGTTGAAATAGTTACAAATAACTATTTCCTGAAAATAAATTAATTTTTGAGTTTTAATTTATTACTTATTTTTGAATTTATTAAACGGTTTTTTATGAATCAAAAAGGAGAAAAAATGAAAGTATTAGTTAGTGATGGCATCGAAGATTCAGGAAAAAAAATTCTTGAAGAAGCTGGACTTCAAGTAGATATTTTAAAATATACACCTGAAGAACTTTTAGTAAAAATAGCTGACTATGATGCAATTATAGTTCGTTCAGCAACAAAGGTAACAAAGGAAGTAATTGATGCGGGGGTAAAACTCAAAGCTATTGCCCGGGGTGGTGTAGGACTTGATAATATTGATGTTGCATATGCCAAAGAAAAAGGTATCCCAGTTTTGAACACACCGGGAGCATCGTCAATTTCAGTGGCTGAGCTTGCCATTGGGCATATGTTTGCTGTTTGCAGATTCATAAATATCAGTAACATTGAAATGAGAGAAGGCAAATGGCCTAAAAAAGATTATGCACACGGGATGGAATTAACGGGAAAAACTCTTGGTTTAATCGGAATAGGAAATATCGGCAAAGAAACAGCAAAACGTGCTATCGGACTTGGAATGAATGTTGTTGCTTATGATCCATATATCAAAGAGATAAATATGGATGTTAAATTAGTCAGTAAGGATGAGCTTCTGGCTGTATCTGATTTTATATCATTGCATCTTCCAAAGATCAAAGGCGAGCCACCGGCATTAGGTTCACCGGAATTTTCAAAAGTTAAAAAAGGTGTAGTCATTATAAATTGTGCCCGTGGAGGCGTTGTTTCAGAACAGGACTTATTAGAGGCACTAAACAACGGAACAGTCAGATATGCTGGTATAGATGTATTCGAAAATGAGCCACCCACAGAGGCACAAATGGAACTAATCAGACATCCAAGGGTTTCTGTAACACCACATATTGGTGCTTCAACAGATGAAGCTCAGGATAGGGTTGGAATTGAAATCGCTACAAAAGTTGTTAACGCATTAAAATAATTTTAGAAATCCAATTTAAAATTAAGGAGATTTATGGCAGTTTTCAGACCTTTCAGGGCATACAGACCTAAAGTAGAATTTGCTGCTCAAGTTGCTGCAAAACCCTATGATGTGTTAAACTCCGATGAAGCCCGGGAGGAAGCCATGGGGCATCCTTTGTCTTTTCTTCACGTTGGCAAACCGGAAATTGATCTTGACCCTTCTATTTCTCTATATGACCCTCTTGTTTATGAAAAAGGTAAAGAAAATTTATGGAAATTGATTAACGATGGAATCCTTTTCCAGGATGAACGACCTTATTTTTATGTTTATTCGCAAACTATGGATGGCAGAACTCAATACGGGCTTGTTGGATGTGCCTCTGTTGATGATTATTGGAATGATGTCATCAAAAAACATGAAAAAACAAGAAAAGATAAGGAGGAAGATCGTTCAAATCATGTCCGGGTTACTAATGCCCACACAGGACCAATTTTTCTTACTTATCGTGATAATGATTCAATTAATCAAATCGTGGATGAAGTCATTCAAAATAAGCCGGAAAATGAATTTGTTGCATCAGATGGAATAACACACAAAACCTGGGTAATAAAAGATGCTGGTCTAATCCAACAAATAAACAAGGTTTTTGCCGGTATAGACTATCTTTATGTTGCAGACGGACATCATCGCTCTGCTGCTGCAGCTATCGTTGGACGAGAAAGGCAGTTTGCCAATCCTAATCATACAGGTGAAGAGGAATATAATTTCTTTTTAGCTGTTCTTTTCCCAGCAAGTCATCTTAAAATTATGGACTATAACAGAGTTGTGAAAGATTTGAATGGATTGACCAAAGAGGAATTTTTTGACAAAGTTCAAGAATTAGCTTCGGTTGAGATGATCTCAAGCCAGTTTAAACCTGTCAAAAAAGGAGAAATTGGTTTGTATATGGATAATCAGTGGTATAAAATAACTCTAAATGATGTTTTACTTTCTAATCCTGACCCGGTGGAAAGTCTTGATGTTGCTATTTTGCAAAATAAAATACTTGCTCCAATTTTAGGAATTGAGGATCCAAGAACAAGTAAAAGAATTGATTTTGTTGGTGGTATCAGAGGGCTTGGAGAGCTTGAGAGAATAGTAAATTCGGGCGGGATGAAATTAGCATTCAGTATGTTTCCGACTTCAGTTGATGAACTTATGAAAATAGCAGATAGCGGAAAAATAATGCCTCCAAAGTCAACATGGTTCGAGCCAAAATTGCGAGATGGTTTGTTTATTCATTTTCTCGACTAAAAAATATTAATTATCCTAAAAACAACAAAGGGGAGTGAATATTATCATTCCCCTTTTTTTTAAATATAATTAAGTGTTATATTACTGTTTTGGTGCTTCAATTGGAGGTGGTGCCATAGTATTGACAGGAGGTTTGGCACCTTGTGTAACGGGTTTAATCTCTTCAAATTTTGGACCTAAAAAAAACTTGTTAGCTATAAGAACCAGTAAAAGAATAGCAACAGCTAACCATCTTGTAAGTTTTTGGACGAAATCAACAGTTCGTTGCATACCGAACATAGTTCCAAATTGACTGCCAAGCCCACCAAAACTGGCAGACAAGTCACCCTTACCAGGTTGGATAAGCACTGCAGCAATCAAAACTATAGATATAATTATTAATAATATTGCAATTAACGAAAACATAAGATTACCGTTCAAGATAAATTTCAAAATAAAGAACTACAAAATTAGAAATTTATTTTTATTTTATCAATCAAAATATTAAAAATTATTAAATAAAATGAAAATAAATTAAAATAAATTAAAATAAAGTAATTTTGTTATTGAAGTTTTCATATATTTTTTCAATGGGTTATATAAGTCGTTACATACTCAGGTTTCAAATCGGACCATTTCTTTTTGGGTCCTTGACAGTTCTTTTTTTATTTCTATTTCAGTTTTTATCAAAATACCTGAATGATCTTGTTGGAAAAGGACTCGAATCATGGGTAATAATCCAGCTCATTGGGCTTAATTTAGCCTGGATGCTCGTTCTTGCTGTTCCAATGGGTGTTCTCTTTGCTGCATTGATGTCATTTGGAAATTTGTCTTCAACAAATGAAATTACTATAATCAAATCGAGCGGCGGCAGTCTGTTAAGAATAATGACACCTGTGATTGTTGCAGGAATCCTGATGACAATTTTTCTTTTTTGGTTCAATGATAATGTTCTTCCAGAAGCAAATCACAAAGCGAAAATATTATTAAGCGACATTGAACGGAAGAAACCCACATTCTCGCTCGATGCAGGACAATTCAGCACCCAACTTGATGGTTATACGATTTTATCGAGGCAGATTGATTCAGTAACAGGTAATTTAAAAGCTTTAACTATTTACGATAGGACAAAGGGAAACAGGGTGAGTATTGCCTCGGCAGATTCTGGGAATGTTCGGTTTAATGCCAATTATACCAAAATTATAATTGACCTTTTCAACGGCGAGGCTCATCAGTTATCTCAAAATGATTACAAAGATTATCGAATCATAAAATTTAAAGAATATCAAGTTATCATACCTGCTTCCGGTTTTGCTTTTGAACGCACAGCCGAAGGAATGATTTCGCGTGGTGACCGTGAAATGAGGATAGAGGATATGCAAAAAATCGTTGATGAAGCAAAGAAATCCGCTTTGATAAATGAAGAGAAAATGACCGAAAACTTTCATAAATTTTTTGATTATATAAACGGAAGTAGTCCGGCAGAGGAGAAAATAATTCCCGCTTATAGCTCCGGTAAAAGGGAACTTCAAATTGATTCTTCTTTGATTGATATTTCGGGTTCAAAAATCATTGCCGAAAAAGTAAAAACAGGACTTCTTGACGCAGAGCGAAGAATTTCGATGCTTAAGTCTTCGATAATTAGTGATTTTTTTCAGGCGAGAGATTATTTGCAAAGAGCTAAATCCTACGAAGTTGAAATTCACAAAAAGTATGCAATCCCATTTGCTTGTATTTTATTTGTATTGATTGGCTGTCCTCTTGGGGTTATCATAAGAAATGGAAATTTTGGTGTTAGTGCAGCTATTAGTCTTGGATTTTATATCTTTTACTGGGCATGCCTGATTGGAGGTGAAAAATTAGCTGACAGGGGGTTAATATCGCCTTTCTTAAGCATGTGGGCTGGAAATTTTATTATTGGAGCATTTGCTATTTTAATTCTTGTCAGGGTTAATAACGAATCCCAATCGTTTAATGTATTAAGACAGATTTCAGATAAAATCAATGAAATCAGACAAAAAAAGGGCAATTCGTAAATTGCCCTTTTATTGGATTCGTTCGTTTCAAACAAACTACATATCTTTATAAGGATTTGGTCCGACTCTGTCAATTGTTTCGGCGAAGTTGTTAAATATTTCTGGAATTTTAACAAATTCATCAATTGATAAAGTATGTATCTCGACTCTTTCGGGTTCAAGAACTAATTGCTTTAATTTTTCCTGGACATTTTCCATTCTTCTGTTAGCCAATTCACTGCCTCGAATGAAATGGCACTGATAATCCTCGCCATATTTGCAACCTATCAGAATTATACCATCAAATCCCATCGAAAGTGCATCGGCAATCCAAATGATATTCATTGAACCTAAGCATCTTAATGGAATAATTCTGATATTTGGTGAATATTGAATTTTATTCCTTGCCGCAATGTCTAAGGAAGGATAAGCATCGTTCTCACACAAGAATGCCAGGATACGCGGTTTTTCCGATTCTGTGTCGGGCATTTCGATTGATTTAATCATTGATGATATGATGTGAACTGAATAGTTCTTGAAGCTGATGATTCTTTCGGGGCAGGCACCCATACAAATTCCGCAACGTCTGCAACGATTTGGATTTGGTTTTGGTGTTCCTTTGTCGTCTTCGTCGAGAGTGCCAAAAGGACATTCTTCGGTGCATCGTTTGCATTGAGTACATCTTTGCAGAAAGAAATCAGGGTAGGTAGTATCGCCTGATCTTGGGTGGACAGCGGTTCCTTTCCTGACATTTTCAATGACCTGAATAGCTTTTAACGAAGCACCGTAAGCATCGTTTTTAGCACTAACCGAATCCATCGGCGATCTGACAGTTCCAACTGCGTAAATACCGGTTCTTCTTGTTTCATAAGGGAAGCAAATGTAATGAGAATCGGGGAACCCATAACGCAAAGTTGGTAAATCTGTTCCCTGTCTGTAAGTTAGATTCAATATCTTAGCACCAAGTTCAGCACCAGCGGCTGCTTTTTTTCCGTCTGCGGTAGATTCGCTTACGACTTCTGTTTCGCTTTCCTCAACAAAAGTCGAGGGAACCATACCGGTAGCAAGAACAACAACATCTGCCTCGATCTGAATTTTTTCTCCCAAAAGTGTGTTGTCAACATCTATAATCAGAGAACCGTTGCCATTTTCTGTAACGCCTACCACATCACCTTTTGTAAGAAATAAATTATCCTGACTTTGAGTGATTTTATAAAATTTTTCGTAATTACCTGGCGTTCGAATATCCTTATAGATAATATATACAGGAATATCGGGGTATTTTTCCTTGAAATAATAATATTGCTTCAAAGAAGCTGTGCAGCAAATAGAAGAACAATATGGCAAATGATTTTCGTCGCGTGAGCCGGCACATTGAATAAATAAAACGCTTTTTATGGGACCGCCATCAGAAGGTCTTGAAAGTTTTCCATCTTTAGCAAGTTTTTCGACTTCGACGTTGGTTATTACGTTTTTGTATTTTCCGTAACCAAGATAACTTAATTTATTAGCATCATACGGCTTCCATCCTGTTGCCTGAATAATAGAACCAACCTGAAATTCAATTAATTCTCCGTTTGAACTTGCCGTTACATTGAATAATCCTGGCTGACCACTTGTTTTTTCAATCTTGCAAGATGTTAAAACCTGAATATTCTGATTTGAATATACTTCTGCAATTAATTTATCGCAAGGATTAACTTGAAGGTCAAAATATGGGCTTTTTGTCGGTGCCAATTTATAAAGTTGTTTGTAAAAACCGCCAAGGCTTTCTTCCTTTTCAGTAAGAATTACTGAGTAACCAGCTTTTGCAGAGGAGAGAGCGGCATTCATGCCAGCAACACCGCCACCAACAACTAAAATTGTGTTATTAATATCGAGAATCATTGGTTCGGGGACCATTGAATTTTGCATCTTTGCAATCCCCATCTTTAAATAATCAATTGCAAGTTCAAATGTAGCTTCATCGTTTGGTTTGTGGGTCCAGGCTACATTTTCCCGAAGACTGACTCTATCAAAAAGAACGTCCCTGTTGAATTTGAAAACATCGGTTAAATACCTTGAAGAACAAGCCCCGATAACAATTCGATTAAGATTTTCGTTTTTAATATCTTCATTTATTTCAGATAGAGCCTTATCGCCGCAAAGCCAGCCATTAACCTTACAGACTGGAACTCCAGTTTCTTTTTGAACAGTCTCGGCAAGGCTTTGACAATTAATACTATCGCCAATTGAGCAACCTGAACAAATATAAACACCTAATTTTGTATCTATTGCCATAATTATTTCCCTCCTTTAATTTGATGAATTGCTTTCAACGCAGCACCCGTTGATTCTTGAACGACAGTTGCAACTTCTTTAGGACCGGTGCAGACCCCACAGCCAATGTAACCCAATTCATTATCAGGAATTAAAAAACCATTTTCATCAAAGACGGGATTTACTTGAACTCCTATTTCTGGGACGTTCGGCTGCATACCAGTTGCCAAGACAACCATATCAAACTTCATTTGATGGAGTTTGCCTTCGAGCGTGTTTTCGGCTTCAACAACTAATTGACCATCCGTACCATTTTTAAAAACTTTTGCGACCTTTCCTCGATGGAAATATATTTTGTCATCTAATTTGGTTTTAGTGTAAAAGTCTTCCAACAAGCCTTGAGCTCTAAGGTCAATATAAAATATATGAATTTCGGCATTGGGGTATTGTTCTCTAACGTATTGAGCTTGTTTCATAGAGGCAAGGCAGCAGATTGAAGAGCAATATTCAAGGTGGAGTTCATCGCGGGAACCGGCACATTGAACAAAGGCGATTTTATCGACTTCTTTGTTAGTTCCGGGAACAATAATTTTTCCTTTTGTCGGACCGTTGGGTGCTGAATATCTTTCGAACATCATATTTGAGATGACTTCCGGATATTTTCCATAACCAAGATATTCCAATTTATTTGCATCGTAGGGATTCCAACCGGTTGCCCAAACTATGGATTTTGTTTTTATTTGAATTTGTCTTGATGACTGTTGTAAATCAATAGCTGCATATTTGCATACTTTAACGCATTCAGAGCAAGTTTCGCCAAGACAAACATTAGGGTCAATAGCGTACTTTTGAGGATATGCATTTTCGTGGTTGATGTATATAGCTTTAGTTTTATTTATGTTAAAATTAAAGCTGTTATCGCGTTCAACAGGACAGACGGGAACGCAGTCGCCGCAAGTAGTGCATCTATTATTAACAAATCTTGCTTTTTGATTAACGGTAACAGTAAAGCTGCCTGGACTGCCCTCAATATTTGTTACTTCGCATAAGGTAATTAGTTCAATATTGGTATTGTCTTTGAGCCTTCTGACGTTTATTTCTAAGCCACAAGAAGGAGGACATAATTTAGGAAAATACTGATTAAGTTGAGAAACCCTTCCGCCAACGAAAGGTTCTTTCTCGAGAAGAATAACCTTGAAGCCTGTTTCGGCTGTTTCCAAAGCAGTAGATATGCCTGCAATTCCAGCCCCTATGACTAATAGGTCAGTTTCAAGTTGCTCATCAATATGGCTATGAATCTCCATAATTTTTCCGAAAAGTATAAATTCAACAATATTTAATAGTTACATTTTTTCATCATTGAAAATAATAATTTAGAACTGCTTTTTCGAAAGTCAAAAATAAAATGTAATCATTATGTTGTGTAGTTATAATTGACTTATCATCAAAGCAAAATAATGTTTTTGATCATTTGATTTCTTTTTATTTTGGACGATATATTAACTGTTGTCCAAATTATAAATAATCATTAATGCCCTGATTATATTTTTTATTTGCAAGAAACAAAATATTGAGTTAATTTTGCTTTGTTAAACACACCAAAATAGCATAGTTATTAATAAGCTTAACCGGTGAAACAAATCATAAATCTATATAAGTCAATATAAGTAGAACATTAAATTATTTTTTTTGACATTACTTGTTGAAATATTAATTACTTGAAAAAAATGATCTTAAATATAATTTTTTTTGAAAGGTAGATATGCCCCCTTACGAAAACTCCAGTCACAAAAACAACCAACCTTTAATTGACATAGCGGACTTAAAAGGCAAAAAGATTGCTGAACTGACAGCGATGGCAAAACAACTTGGCATCACAAATTTTTCTGACTTAAGAAAACAAGAACTTATTCTTAAGATTGTCGAAGTTCAAGCAAACAACCAACCCAAAGAGCAAATAACCGAAGGACTTGTTGCCAGTAGTGGTGTTCTCGAAGTTCTCCCCGATGGTTATGGATTTCTTCGTTCAGCAGATTATAATTATTTACCTTCGCCAGATGATATATATGTTTCTCCTTCGCAAATCAAAAAATTTGTTCTTAGGACAGGCGATACAGTCAGGGGATTGGTTAGACCACCGAAGGACGGCGAGAGGTTTTTTGCTCTTCTCAAAGTCGAAAGTGTAAATTATCTCGAACCTGAACTGATAAGAGACAGGACTATTTTCGATAACCTGACTCCGCTTTATCCCAATAAGTCAATTAATCTTGAAACCAGCAAAGCTGAATATTCAATGAGGATTTTGAATTTACTCTGCCCGATTGGCAAGGGTCAACGTGGTTTAATCGTTTCACCGCCCAAGGCAGGTAAAACAATATTATTACAACAGATTGCCAACAGTATTACAAAAAATCATCCAGAAGTCAAGATGATTGTGTTGCTCATTGATGAGCGTCCCGAAGAAGTTACCGATATGCAACGTTCAGTAAAGGCAGAAGTTATATCCTCAACTTTTGATGAACCCCCCGAAAGGCATGTTCAAGTCGCTGATATGGTGTTAGAGAAAGCAAAAAGATTGGTAGAAGCAAGAATGGATGTCGTAATCCTTCTCGATTCAATTACACGTTTAGCTCGTGCCCATAATACTGTTGTTCCACACTCTGGCAAGATTCTTTCGGGTGGTGTTGATGCAAATGCTCTTCATAAACCAAAAAGATTTTTTGGTGCTGCAAGAAATGTTGAAGAGGGTGGCTCTTTAACCATCATTGCTACTGCTTTGATTGAGACAGGCAGCAGAATGGATGAAGTAATTTTCGAAGAATTCAAAGGCACTGGAAATATGGAACTTGTTTTAAGTCGTCAAATTGCTGATAGAAGGATATTCCCTGCTATTGATGTCAATCGTTCGGGTACCAGACGAGAAGAACTGCTTATACCAAGCGATGAACTTAACAGAATTTATATTCTTCGTAAACTTCTTAGTGAATTTCCTCCTGCTGAAGCTGTTGAATTTTTATTGGACAAGATGAAAGGAACAAGGTCAAACAAAGATTTTCTTGCTTCGATGAATAGCTAAAATCATTCTGATAGCCTTGTGAAACTTCTGTTCATTCTGCTGAGTAAAAAGTAGTAAAGATATCTTAACTTTTTTAAAATAAATAATATTGGAAATCGAAAAAGACCGAAAATTCGAAGGGTTTTTCGGTCAATATATTTTTGTTGAATTTTGTTTCTTTCAGATTTAGCTTCTAAGCTGTGTTCAAATTTTGAACTTAAACCTTGGAGATTGAATACCGCTACAGGTATAGAAACATATTGACTTGAACAATTATATTTAAATATAGCCCTTAGGAAAAATTCATAATCGGCTGTCATTTTGAAATTTTCGTCCATTAAACCAATTTTTTCGAAGACTGTTTTTTTAATAAAACAGGACGGATGAGGCAGACTTTCAACTAAAAATTTTAATTGTGTTAGTTTTTTAAATGACTTTTTTCTGTAAATGAAACCATTGTTGAATTTGTAATTAATATCTCCATAAATAATGTCAGCTGTTGGAGCTGTATCAAAAATATTCTGAAGTATTTCTTTGTTTGTAAAAAAATCTCCGGCGTTGAGAAAGCATATAAATTCCCCTTCGGAGTAACCAATACCTTTGTTCTGTGCGTTGAAGATACCTGTGTCTGGCTCGGAGATGAATTTTGTGATAAAAGGCTTATATATGTTAATGACATCAATTGTATAATCGTTTGATGCACCGTCGATGATAATATACTCAAAATCTTTAAATGATTGATTGATGATGCTGAGAATGGTTTTTTCCAGATTCTTGGCATCATTTTTACAAACCGTGATTATTGATAATTTCTTCAAAATAATTTGTTTTCTGACTTTTATTTGAATAAACAAGAATAAAGCTAATAATTTTTATAATGGAAACCAAAATAATCATAATATTCTTAGCATATTCGCACTGAATATGTTTGATGTTAGTTAAGAAAGAATATTCTTTTATTGTTATTAACATTAAATACTTTAATTTTGTTTTTTTAAAGTATAAAATCTGAAAAAATGTTTGAACCCCAAAAAGATAAAATACGGGAACTTCAGGAAAGAATGAACAAATTACGGAGGTTCCTTTGATATTGACGGAAAAAAAACGGAAACAGAAGAACTTCGCACCAAGTCGGGCGATAGTGATTTCTGGTCAGATCCATCCGAAGCTCAAAAAGTAATGCAAAAAATATCCGACAATCAGTACTGGATAGATGAATGGACGCAAACATATAATATGATTAATGATGCTGAGGCTTTAATTCAATTAGCCGAAGAAGATGATAATGAATCATTGACTAATGAAATTGAAGCTGAACTCACAAAAGCTGAATCATACGTAAATGACCTTGAAACGAAGAATTTGCTTTCAGGACCTGACGATAAGCGAAATGCTATATTAACAATTCATTCTGGTGCAGGGGGGACAGAAGCACAGGATTGGGCTGAAATGCTTATGCGAATGTACACACGCTGGGCAGAGAGGCACAATTTCAAAGTATATCTCGCTGATGAACTCGAAGGTGATGGTGCCGGAATTAAATCTGCAACGCTTGAAATTATTGGTGAATATGCTTATGGTTATCTGAAAACTGAAAATGGAGTTCATAGGCTTGTCAGAATTTCCCCTTTCGATTCAAACGCAAGGCGTCACACTTCATTTGCTTCTGTTTTTGTTTATCCCGAAGTTGATGATGATGTAGAAATCGAAATTAATCCTGCTGATATCGAAATGGACACATTCCGCTCTGGCGGAAAAGGTGGACAGAATGTTAATAAAGTTGAAACAGCTGTTCGTCTGAGGCATATTCCAAGCGGGCTCGTTGTTTCCTGTCAACAAGAGCGTTCACAATTTCAAAACCGTGAAAGAGCCTTGAAGATGCTCAAATCCCAACTCTATCAGAAAAGAAAAGAAGAAGAAGAAGCTGAAAAGTCTGCTATTGAGGGAGCTAAGAAAAAAATTGAATGGGGCAGTCAGAT
>CALHRB010000093.1 GCA_938038165.1 Candidatus Kapaibacterium sp.
AATCTTGCAGTCGAAGCAAGCCAAAAGAAACTTAAATCAGATTCTCTAAACGAATTTATAGATGAGTATGATATTTAAATGAACTAAAAAGTAAAAATTACATATAAAAATGAAGCAAAGGGAACAGTCGAAATATTTAGAAAGCTTAGTTAGTGAGCTTATTGACAATCCACATACTAAAAAGATGTTCTCGACAATGCGAAGAAATTACTTCATAAGACTTATCTTAATCTATGTTCTTCCGTTATTTCTCTTGATATCATACTTTTTCTATCAATATAACGAGCTGATGAGTAAAAGCAGGGAATTACATCTGCAATCCATCGCCGAAAGTAAATCAAGATTGTTAGATATTTATCTCATAGAGAGAGTTTCAAACGTCATAAATGCAATTGAAAGTACTGAATTAAAATTTCCTCTTGATTCATTGTCTGTAAACAAAATTTATTTAAGCCTTAAAAAATACAATGATGCTTTTACAGATATAGGCTATTTCGACACATCATCTATTCAAATACTTTATTCCGGTCCGTTATTACAACTCAAAAATAAAGATTATAAAAATGATGTGTGGTTCCGAAATTTAATCAATTCGGAAAAAAAATACATTATCACCGACATCTATCTTGGCTTCAGAAAAGCACCTCATTTCACTGTCGGCGTTAAAAAAGTTGCCAACGGAAAAACTTATATTTTTAGAGTCTCTTTGGATCCACAAAAAATTTATAGTTATATGACATCCACAGAAAAAGCCAAAGATGTCAATATAATGATTGTAAATAAAAAAGGATTATTCCAACTTGCTCCTAAAGAAATTTCAGAGCCAATGAAAGTTTCACCTTTCATTGTTCCAATTAATCAAAACTTAGGACTATCGTATTACAAAACAGGGAACTCAGAGAGAAAATTTGCTTTTTCACACCTGAATGAAGTTGACTGGGCTGTAATTACAATCGAAAAAGAAGAATTCATTCAATCCTTTTTCAATCAACAAATAACGTTAGTAATCGCTTCACTAGGCATTATTATCTTACTTGTGTTAATAATATTTTTCCGCTCAAAAAATATAGTTGAAATCGAAAAAGAAAGAATACTTGTCAGATTACAGCTTGAACAGGCTTCTAAACTAGCAACCGTCGGTGAATTAGCTTCGGGAATAGCTCACGAGATTGGAAATCCATTGAATATTATCGCTAATGAAATTGGGTTAATGCAAGATTATATAAATCCTAATTTCGGATATAACTTAAAAATTGACGAGCTTGAACCTCATTTCAAAAAAATCAACTCCGCAATTTATAGAATTAAAGACATAAATAAAAAATTACTCACTTTTGTCAGACAAAAAGATGAATCAGAAACTGTAGTAAATATTAATGAATTGATTGATGATCTCATAAGCGGCTTTTTCGAAAGAGAATTAAATGTTGACAATATTACCATCAAAAGAAATTTTAAAAGAGACATTCCAAACATACTTACTTCGAGCAATCAACTAAGACAAGTTATCATTAATCTTATTAACAATGCCCATGATGCTATAAAAACTAATGGAGAGATCAAAATAACAACAGATTTTGACAAAAATAATGTTATTATCAAAATTGAAGATAATGGGTGTGGAATGACTAGTGAACAGATGAGCAAGATATTTCTGCCATTTTATACTACTAAGCCAGTTGGTAAAGGAACTGGTTTGGGGCTTTCTGTTAGTTATTCAATTATAAAAAATTTAGGTGGAACTATAGAAGTTCAAAGCAAACTCAACGTCGGAACTGAATTTACCATCACTATTCCTCATTTAAAAGCTAAAGAGGAAGTATAAAGAACAAGGACAGTGTGGTTACAATGAAATATTTAAAGTTGGTATTTGGACAATCATATTATTAACTTAAAAAATCAATTAAGTAATTTCTAAAATATTAATAATTTTAAGGAGTAACAGATGATTTTATCAAAACGAACACTTTCTTTAATTTTGTATTTAATATTTGTCATTTTGCAACCCTATTCAGCTCTTGCCCATGGTGGCGAGGGTGAACCAATTCCTGATCAAGTTTCGCTCGAAAATCTTTCAGGCATAACGCTTTGGCTTGCTCAACTTTATAATGATGAAAAATTATTATTTGCTCTTCTGGTTACTTTTTCCATGGGAATAATCGGAATAATACTTGGTTTTTTAACCGATATTGTACTTAAAATATTTGGTCTGGATGTTTCAAAAATTGCTCATCATGAATAAGGAGGAAAATAATGGATTTTTTTAATATTTACTTACCAATAGCCCAACAAAATTTTAATATTCTGCTGTTAGTTACTATAGGTTTCTGTGTTGGAGTCCTCGGTGGATTCTTTGGTGTTGGAGGTGCTTGGATTGTAACGCCTGCCCTCAATATATTCGGCTTTCCCATGGCTTATGCTATTGGAACAGACTTTGCCCATATTTTTGGGAAGTCCATAGTTTCAACAAAGAAACATAATAAAATGGGAAATGTTGACTGGAAACTTGGAGCTTTTACTATTTTAGGAACATTACCCGGAGTTGAATTTGGTGCACAAGTAATAATGTATCTCGAAAAAATTGGTCTTGTTGAATCAACTGTCAGATGGGTTTATATTTGTATGCTAATAGCTCTTGGCAGCTTTATGATTTATGATTACACTGTGATAAGAAAAAGAAAAGAAGTTGAAGCAAAAAATGGAATAGTTAGTAATAAAAAATCTTTTGTAGAAAAAATAAGAGATATAAAAATTCCTCCAGTTATTAGTTTTCCCCGATCAAACATATCATCATTATCACTTTGGACTATCATTTTTATTTTTTTTATAGTAGGAACAATCTCTGGCTTTCTTGGTGTTGGGGGTGGTTTTATTGTTATGCCTACTCTTATTTACATATTTGGATTACCAACAGCTGTTGCGGTTGGCACCGATTTGTTTATTGTTATGCTTGATGGTGCCTATGGTTGTTTCACTTACTCATTAAAAGGAAGAACCGACATTATAGCAGCTGTTCTGATGCTTGTCGGAGCTGCAATAGGCGCCCAAATTGGTGTTACTGCTGTTAAATACATCAGAGGTTATGGTATCAGATTACTTTTTGCTTTAATGATTCTCTGCGCCGCTAGTTCTTTGATACTCAAACAGATACAAGTTGAGTTCAATGTGGTTGAACTAAAAACTATTTCCGGATTTGTGATTATGGGTGCCGCAATTATGATGTGCAGTATTATCACATATAAATTAATTTCTTCTGCTCTAAAAGAAAGAAAAATGAATTACTAATACATTCAAATTATTCAAGGCTATCAAATAAAAAAAGGTCTTTTTAAGTCTTTTTTATTGTTTGATAGCCATTTTCATATGCTTAAATTTCTAAAAAAAATATTTGGCAATAAAAAAGAAAACAACATTAGTTTTC
>CALHRB010000094.1 GCA_938038165.1 Candidatus Kapaibacterium sp.
CTAATAATAGAAACGACTGCGAATAAGAAGATTATCCGCTTTAAGAAACTGTTGCTTTTCATCAAAACCTCCAAAAAAATAAATCAAAAAATTCATTTATCTATATCAGCTACTAGCTGTCGGAGTTATTTATATTTATTCCTGATTTTTCCGTTTCTATTATTTTTTAAAAATAAGTATTTAAATAATAACAAACAAACATAAAATTAGTTACAAAAAATTTAATATCAATCTTTAATTGCTAAATCTCGTCATTTAAGAAAATAAAAAATATAGAATTAAATAGTCGAATAGTATAATCTTTAAGTCAAAATAATTAGGATAGGAAAGAATGGGAAAATTTTGGATTATGTTATTTTTTTCTTTTAAAAATATCAATGACTTCATTGCATCTATTGAACATTAGGTTAGCTGAATCGTCCCAAGAAAATCGGCTTGCCCACTGAATTGAGCCTTCGGACAAATTATTCCTAAGTTGTTGATTGCTCAGGATTGCTTCAAGTTTTTCGTAAAGTTGGTTTATATTACCATAATCATATAATAAACCTGATATACCTTCGCTTACTGAGTCCTTCAAACCAGGAACATTCGCAGAGATAACAGGTGTTCCGCAGGCATTTGCTTCAATATTAGTGATGCCCCAACCTTCCTTCATTGAAGTGTTAACAACAACCCAGGCTGAGCTTAAAAGCTCAATTTTTTCAGTTTCGCTGACATATCCGAAGAACTTTGCCTTATCATAAATATTTAATTCAACGGCTAACTTTTGTAGAGATGGCATAAAATCACCCTTACCAAGAATGTGAAGTCGGGCTTCCGGAAAAATTCTGACTAATTTAGCAAAAGCAAAGAGTAAATGATCTATACTTTTATATTTTTTTAATCTTCCAAAGTATGCAATAGTCGGAAATTCTGATTTGTTAGCAACTTTCATCGGAAATTTTTCTTGAGTAATTGCATTATGAACAATAGAAAAATTTTCAGGATTATATCCCCTCGATATGAATTCATCCATTGTGCTTTGGGAAACGACAGTAAACTGAGTTTTTTTGTAAACCAAATCCATCAATTTTTCAGAAAAATATACATAAGAAGCACTTATAGGATTGGCTTCCCTGTAAATACTATTTCCAAAGAAATGGTGACTAATTGCTAATAAAGGCTCTTTGACGTAAAGTGGGGTATAAAAAGGAATTTTGTTGATATCATCAATAATAATATCAAAATTTTCTTTTTGAAATTTGTTAATATATGCTGATCTAACGGAAAAATTGAAGGTGTTTCGATTGCTATTTCTGATGATTTTAATACCGTCAATTTCTTCGTAAGGCTCTAAATCTTTAACTTTACAGCAATAAAGCCAAACTTCATGATCCATTTTTGCAATTCTGCTGAAAATTTCGTGAAGATGGACTTCAGCACCACCACCAAAAGGATTTTTAATATCTTGCCAATTAAAAATTAGAATTTTCAATTAATTAACAAAGATTATTCATTAATAAAAAATCCAAATTAATTAAAATGAAGATAAAATATGAAGTTAAAATTGCATAAAAAATTGGCAAGAACATTGTAATATAAAGGAATCGTAGTGAATAATTTTTGTAATTACTTGATAAATAAGGTATATGAAAAAAATATTACATAATAGTTTTTGGATGATAATAAAATCTTGTTTAATATTATCCACCATTGTTTTTTATTTGATTATTTCTTCTTGTTCAACCCCGAATAGTGTAAGAAGTGGTAATCAATTTTATGGATCTGATACTAAAGCTGATAACAAGAAGAAAGAGGTTGTCAAAGAGGATAAAAACACGCAAATACAAGAAGCAGAAAGACTCTATGAAAAAATGAGTAATAATACATCAAATAAAAAAATAAATACTGAAGTTGATCTTATTAATGAGGAATTGAAAACCAATCCACAAAGAAAAATTCCTTCATTAAGAGAGCAAATGAAGATTTACACAGAACAACAGGATAAAATGCTTGAAAAGCTAACTTTCCTCGAAAGAGATGTTGAAAATATTAAAAATGACATAGAAGATATAAAGGTAACAATAAGGTCAATTCTTGCCAACCTTAATCAAAATGCTGCAAAAGGAATTTATGGAGAGGGAAAATCAAAAGAAGTAAATAAGATAAATGACAATAATAAAACTGGTTTTTATTTATATCCCGATGAACAAAATGAGCTATCTTCGTCAAATGATTTTGAAAATGAAGCAAGAAAAAGTAACACAGAACATAAAAAAAATAATAGACAGGAAACAGAACAACGAAATATATCCATTTCTACAGAGAAACCAAGTGATAATAAAAGTAATTTTGAGATCAATAAATCAAACAAAATTCAGAAAACAACAAACCCACAAGAATTTGAATTAGCTTTGGATTTTTTAGCTAAAAGAGACTACCAAAGTGCCGTTACAGAGCTGACAAAACTGGAAAATATTCAAAAGAATTCTTCAGAGAAATTAAAAACTTATTACTGGCTTGGTGAGAGCTATTTCGGGCTTGGCAATTACAGCAAAGCTATTGATTATTTCCGAAAAGTTTTAAAATCAGGAGATTCATATAAAAAAGATTATGCAACAATAATGATAGCTGAATCATACCTAAGAATTGGCAGGATAGAGGATGCAAAAAAATCTTATGCTAAATTTGTTGACGAATATCCGAATAGTAATCAAATCCCAAGAGCAAAGAAAATGTTGCAACAGTTATAAAATAAACCCCCGATGATAAGGAGGCGGGTATATCATTCGGGGGTCTGTCATCTCGCTGATTTTTCGGCGAGAATTTATTTCTTAATACTAATTTTACTTAATAATATCAACTTTTCAGGATTTTGATAATCTAATTGATATAAACCATCATTGCCGATAACAATTGCATAAGTTCCTAATGGAATTATGTCATAGGTGTTAAAATCAGATTGCCAGTTTAACAGCTTTAATTCTTTTGGCTTTGTAAAATCAAAGACTTTCAATCCTGCTTTTCCATCACAAATAAAAAGAACATTGTTATCAATACCTAAACCAGCGGGTTCTTGCATTGGATATGTTGCAATAAGTACAGGTCTGAAAATATCTTTGATATCGAGTATATCGAGTTGGTTTTGATTGCCAGCACATCGAGTGCCTGTTCTAAGTGTTACAAAAGCTAATGAATCATTGGCTACAACCGGGTCACAACCACGAGCATGAGAAAACATAGCAATTTGTTTAGGGTTCCAAGGGATAGAGTTGTCAAAAATGAACATGCCCGTTGTCGAACCAATGAAAAGTTTATCTTTAAATGGAAAAATGGTTTCAATTTCCCAGCCAATGTTAATTTTAGCCCAAATCATTGGTTTAGATGGAGTTGTGATGTCGAAGGTTTGTAAGTTATTATGATCAACAGCATATAAGTAGTTTTGGTAAATAGTAAATCTTGCCATCGAGCCGCCAATACCCGATGGAGAGCCTGGTCCTTGAGTGCCGCTGGAACTTTTCCTTCCATCGGCTTCCATCACCGGATCAGAAAACGAATCCCAGCAGTCCTTGTAAACATATTCATAAACAGTGTCCCGAACAATAAAATCTACTAAGAGACCTTTATCGGGGTCTAAGTAAGATTGATCTGAAGTAAGGGGATTAGGAAAAATGCCTTCAATTCTTTTAACTAGCTTTACTTTTTGAGGATTTGATATATCTATTGCTAAAAGGTCAATATAACTGTCGGCATAAAGAATATCTCCCTTGACCGCTATGTCCCCGTTGCCCGGGATATTGATGAAATTAATAAATTTTGGGTTCGATGGATTGGAATTATCAATGATATGAATCCCTTTTTTTAATTCATTTATGAATAAATATGAGCCATAAACATATATTTTGCCGGGATTTTCTAATTCTCTTGGATTTTCATTTTGAAACTGATTACGAATTTCTTTTAAGTCCTTATAAACTGGAATATAAACTTTACCTGAATATCTTTCTAAACGAGTAGTACAACACCCTGAAAAAAGGATGAGAGCCGAAAAGCAAAACAAAATAAATTTAAACTCTTTCAATTTTTAGCCTTTTTTATTTGGAACTATAATAACAAAACTCAATATAAAAAGTTACATATCAAATTAAAAATGCAACAAATCAAATATTAAAAAAAAATTAACTTTTATTTAAAATTAACAAAGATGAAATTCCAAAAAACTTATTTCTTAAATTGCATTTGAACAAACTTTTAATTTTAAAAGAGTTCATAATTTTAGAATAATTTTGGAGATTTAATTATGGCTATTGAATCATTTAACCCGTTTCATATGGCTCAACAACAGTTTGATGCTGTTGCAGATAAACTTGGTTTAGACCAGGCAACGAAAGACTTATTACGAAATCCTGACAGGGAATATCACTTTAACATTCCAATCAGAATGGATGATGGCTCTTATAAGGTATTCAGAGGTTTCAGAGTTCAGCATAGCGATGCAAGAGGACCATCAAAAGGTGGAATCAGATTTCATCCTCAGGAAACAGTTGACACAGTAAGAGCATTGGCAATGTGGATGACCTGGAAAACTGCCTGCGTTGATATCCCATTGGGTGGTGGTAAAGGTGGTGTTGTTTGTGACCCAAGGAATTTATCAATGAGAGAGCAGGAAGCCATATGCCGTGGTTGGATAAGACAAGTGGCAAGAAATATTGGTCCTTTGCAGGATGTTCCTGCACCTGATGTTATGACCTCTCCTCAACATATGATCTGGATGATGGATGAATATGAAAAAATAACTGGAATCAAAGCTCCGGGAGTTATTACAGGCAAGCCAATCGGTATTGGCGGCTCATTAGGCAGAACCGAAGCAACTGGTTATGGCGTGATTTATTGCCTTAGAGAATCACTTAAAAATCTTGGAATTGATATTAAGAATACAACTGCTTCATTCCAGGGATTTGGCAATGTTAGTCAGTATGCCATTGATTTATACACTCAGCTCGGGGGGAAGGCTATTTGTGTTTCCTGCTGGGATAATCAAGAAAAAAAATCAGTAACATATAGAAAGTTTGATGGTTTGAATTTAAAAGAATTGCTTAGTGTTACTAATAAATTTGGTGAAATTGACAAATCCAAGGCTGCAGATTTAGGTTATGAAATTCTTGATGGTGGAGATTGGATTAAACAAGAGGTTGATATATTAGTTCCGGCTGCAATTGAAAATCAAATTAATGCAGAAACAGCCCCGAATATTGCTTCGACAGTAAAAGTAATTGTTGAAGGAGCTAATGGACCTACAACACCCGAAGCAGACGAAATTATCAAATCAAAGAATATTCATTTAATTCCTGACTTTCTTGCTAATGCTGGAGGAGTAACTTGTTCATATTTCGAGCAGGTTCAGTGTAATATGAATTATTTCTGGTCAAAAGAAGAAGTACTTGAAAAACTCGATACAAAAATGACCAATGCCTATCATGCTGTTTATGAATTATCGAAGGAAAAAAATGTTTATATGCGTGATGCTGCTTATATGATTTCAATCTCAAGAGTGGCTGAAGCAGTAAAAATGCGTGGCTGGGTATAAAATCTACTTTTATTCAAATCAAAAGCAGGCTCTTCCCTGAATAGCCTGCTTTTTTTTTGTGTCAAATTGTTCACAATCCAATATCAACAAATCTTTTATTATTAATTAACATCTAAATAACATTTCGCTTTTATTTTTGAAAAGTTCAAATCAAATAATATCAATTTATGTTATATGTTTTAGTTGCTATTATTTCTATTGTAATAATATGGAGAGCTATCCGGTTTTTAACTACCCCTTTTTTCAAAAAAATAGGTTTTTATCAGTATCACTCCCCAATGTTTTTTACAATTTCTTTAACACCTAAATTATACGAGATTCATCTTGGAACAAGTTGGGATTTCTTTAAAGTGCAAAAAATTAATCCAAAGCTTCAGATGATTTATTTAACACAAGGATTATTAAACTTATGCGAAAAAATCGAGTCAGGTCAAATTAATCCAAAAGCAATCATCAAGGGTAATATTCATTTTCTTAAGGAATCCTCTGCCAAAAAGTTTGGTTTTTACATCCGTGATTTAAATTTATATGAAACTTTATTGACTTTTTTTAATATTATTGAAGCAAGCATCCTGCTTTCAATATCTTACAAAAGATTGTCTT
>CALHRB010000095.1 GCA_938038165.1 Candidatus Kapaibacterium sp.
GGTATATTTTTCCCATTTCTGCGAATATTCGAGTAAAATTTTTTCATCGGTAAGAAGATATAAAACTTTTAACTGTTCATACATCAATGAGATATAAGTATATGATGCAACATATTTTTTAGGATAGTCATATAAGAAATATCTTGCCCAATAACCTGTGTCATAATACGGTAATAATTTTTTAAGTGATTCAATTCCTCCTTTAAAAAGCTCTTCAGCATTATTAGATTTATTGATGAGAATAAGATCATACAATCCAAACAGAGAAAACATAAATCCATTCAAAACGCCGACGGTTCTGATCCTGGAGGGATACTCTTCAAAGATTGGAATAGAGTTAAAATAATTAATTAAGCCACCATCTTTAACTTCGACAAAAAATGGTTTGATTGCATCTTCGGCAAGTTTAAGATAGGAATCATCCTTAGTCAATAAATAAGCACGCGTTAGAACGGAAACTGCTTCTCCCTGTGCAAGCGCTGAATACCAGGGTTTTTTTATTCTATAAAGCGGAATATCATAATAAATAAACCAGATTTTGCCGCAATCAATTTCTTTATAATTGTTTTTTAACCAATCTGCTTGTTTAATGAATTTAACTTTTAAATCTTCATCTGAAAAATTTTTTTGATATAAATGTTCAAAGATCCCAAGAGCATATTGACAAATAACGATCGGGTGGTGAAAATATGGTTCATCATTTGTCTTCCATAAGGGTATTCCATTGTCATCAAATTTTTCAGGATAATCAAGCTTTGATTCAAAATTCAAATAATACCTCGCTAATTTATTAGGCCGCGTATCAATCGTGCATCGTGTAATAGTATGCCAATAATTTGCTTTCTCAGGCCTTATAAATACTAATGATTTGTTTATGTAATTCAGAAGTTTCAAGTTTCTTTTTTGAAAATTTTAATCGACAATACTTTTAATATTTCATTATGAAGTGCTAGCTGATATTTATCATTCAAGAGTTGGTTGTTGATGAAATAAATTAAAAAAAATAAAATTATTTTAATGATATCAAAAAAAAACGATCCAGAAGATATAGCTATGAATAATGCACTTAACATCAGATATGAAATTAAGCCATTTATCAAATAAATTATCAATTTCTTTGAAATTTTATCTAGTTGAATAACTTTGTTTTGAAATTGAATAATGATGACACTTAAAATAAAAAATACAAAATAACTTACTGTGGTTGCTATTGCCAGACCATTTTGTTTGAATGGTTCTACCAAAATAAAGTTTAAAGAAACCTTTACAGCAATTCCTATCAATGTTATTATAAATAAAGTTCTAACTATATCAAAAACATAAAATAATTTATTTAATATACTATAAAGACTATAAAATAATAAACTAATAGAGAGATAAAATAAAACTTCATAGGTCAATTCAGTGCTGGAAGCCGAAAAATTGCCGCGCTCAAAAAAAATCATCACGATTTCCCTTCCCCAAAAAATAAAAATTAAAGATACGGGAATAAACATCAGTGATAAATTTATCATAGCAGTGCAAAGTTTTTCCTTTAATTCCGAATAAGAATGTTCTGTAGCAAGCTGAGAAAACTTAGGAAGTATGGCTGTAGAGAATGATAGAGTTATAATTGAAATCGGCAATAAGAAAATAGTTGAAGCGTAATTAATTGCAGCAATCCCACCTTCATCGACTATTGAAAGAAAGTATCTATCAGATAAAATATAAAACTGACCAACGACTTCTATTAAAACAATCCATAAAATCGATGAATGAAATATTTTATTGTTAACTTGATCAATCGTGTATTTAATTCTAAACAAATGTAAAACATGTGAAACCCTTAAAAGAATCATCATCTGTACAATTGTGCCCAGAAGATATGACAATGCAATGTAAATAATATTCGTTTCTTTAAATATTATAAGGAAAACAATTGTAAAAATGTTTAAACTTAGTGCAGCCATAGCCGGACTCTTGAAGTTAAACTGTGTTTGTAAATAAGCTATCAAAAAACCAGAAATTATACTTAAGGGGACCGTACAACTAAAAACGATAAATAATAATTCAGTTTTATAGGAAATAAGTTTATCACCTAAATATATTTTTAGTATAGGATTTCTTAATAAGATAAGGAGTAGACAGGAAACAATAGCAATGAAAACTGAGTTTAAAAATGTTTTTCTAGAAAAAATTACTGCATATTCAGTCCCTAAATTTTCTCTCTTTGAGTATGCAGGGATGAAATAATTTTGATAAATATATAAAGCAATTGAATTTAATATTATTGGGAATACAGAAGCTACAAGATAATACTCATATTCCCTGGAAAGTCCGAAATAGTTGGCAAATAAAACTTCTCTGAAAAATCCGGTAGCTTTACCTATCAAACCAAATATTGTTAAAGTAATCGCTGCGCTTCCTATAGAAGAGGTTTTGTTCATAAATCCATTTCAGGTCATTTTTCAGCGATACAATAAAAATCGTGAGTCCAGATATCCTGTTTTCCACCACTCTCAATCATCTTAAGAAAATTTAGCAGAAATCTTAGCAACTTCCACAGAAGTAATCTTATGAAACCAATAAGATTTTTACTAACGGGAGCATTCTCAAAAAATTTTACTTGTTGGAATCCTGCATTGGATAACAACTGGATGAGCGAATTTGGATTAAATATCGTCTGATGAGTTAAATCACCATAGATTATTTGGCCAGAAAAAATTCCCTGTCCATTTGGAGTCCTTATGAAAAACAATCCTCCTTTATTCAAAGAGTTATAGACAATATCAGTTAACTTCAACAATTCATCTTTCGTAAAATGCTCAATTAAATCAAAAGCAAAAATAGCATCAAACTTATTTGAAGATTTTTTCAAATAATCAAATAAATCTTCAACAACTACATTATGTCCTTTTGACATTGCTATTTCAATTTGTTCAGAAGAGATATCGATACCTTTTAAGTTGACAAAACCTTTTAGTTTCAAATAATCAAGTAAATATCCAGGGCCACATCCAAGTTCGAGGATATTGCTATGTTTATTTAAAGATTTCAGGAATGGTAAAATTTTAACATCATAGTGCTGAAATAAACTGGTCAATACTTTTTTATCAACTCTGGTAATTTTAGAGTTGAATCCACTTTGATAATGCTCGTAGAGTAGATTTCTATGAGTAATCATATAGAACTCTTTGTTTTTCTGAATTTTGCATCATTATACAAGTAAAATGCACAGAGACCTATGAAAATAAAAATTCCACCAATGAAAGAAGAGAAAAATAACCTTGGAGAAGATTGAGATTCTGGAAGGATGGGCTCATCAAGAATGTCCACGGAAGGAATGTCTCTTTTTTCCTGAATTTTTTCTTTGTAATAAAGTTGCTGCAACATTACATATATTTCATTCTGAATCCTTACTTCGCGAAAAAGAGATGATAATTGCTGACCTAATTCAGGAGCATTTTTAAAGCTTAATAAATAATCAATTCGATCTGTATCAAATTTATTATACTGTTTTTTTAGTTCTTCTAATTGCTTTTGTAAAGTATTATAATATTTATTTTCTTCGGTTACATCATTCTTCAACAAACTCATTTCGATTTCGATACGAGTGATTTCTGATTTTAATTTAGCTGCAGCTTCAAGTGAGCTTTTCATCTGATCAGATAGAGAAATTGTTTTATACTTTTGTTGAAATTTCACAAGCTCACTTTCAAGAGAATCGAGTTGAATTTTTGTTTCAGCTATCTGATGTTCTAAGTAAATTCTTGTGTTCTTGGATTTAGTCGACAGCTTACTATTGTTGAAATAATTAAGGCCATCAATAAAGCTTTGTACAATTTGTTTAGCCAAAACTTTTAACGAATCTTTATTTGAGCTAATTAGTGGGAGAAAATCTGAAGTTACATCAACGGATAACGTCACAATACCTTCTTTATTCAAATCAAAAGAAATCATTTTCTGTAGTTTGGAAATAGCTTTTCCTTTTGATTCAACATCAAATTTTTCTTGTAAATTTAGTTTGTCAACAACAAACTCTGATAGAGTTCGACTTTTTAGGATTTGGATGTACATTTCGGAACTTGCAATTGTCATCATTCCTGAGGAAATTCCGCTTAAATCATTAACAGATACTCCAAGTAAACTGCCCAGACCAAAATCTTTTTTCCGTTCAGGCGGAAGGATGGTTACAGAACTGGTATAAGTTACCGGATAAACAAATAAAAATATCAGAAAAAGGATAATGGTTGATAAAATTGTAACACTTAAAATTTTCTTCCAATTAGTTAATATAGTATGAATAATAGTATGAAAATCCATTGATTACCTCGTTGCTACAATTACTGCTATTGTTGCGGCAATAATCGCCGCTACTTGTCCCAATACCTGAAGTGATGTGGTAAATACATCCCAGAATTTTGGTCCTGGTGGATCTTCAGGAACCCAAATTGTATCGCCGGGTTTTAGATCATCTACATCATCGGCATCTACCCACTCACCTGTGTTG